>NZ_JBEAJL010000025.1:0-41289 GCF_040065275.1 Klebsiella sp. JB_Kp042 | reverse complement strand
AACTCGCGACCCCGACCTTGGCAAGGTCGTGCTCTACCAACTGAGCTATTCCCGCGTTACTGCATTTTTTGCCATATTTCGATGGCGTCGTAATTTGCATTTCTGCGTCGTTACGGGAGGCGCATTATACGAGAATTCGATGCCCCTGCAACCCCCTGTTCATCACTTTTTTGCGTTTTTTGTTTAAATGGATATTTTCTCGCCACCTACGCCGCTGAATTGTATAAATAAGCGTCATTTCGGGCAAAATCGCTTTTTCCGCCCGCCTGAATGACGCAAAATCGCTCGCATCATACCGCGGTGGCGCGACGTAAAACGAGGCCACCACGCCGCCAAACAGGGAATTAGCATGAGAAAAGTCCTCACCGTCCTGCTGCTGAGCACGCTGGCCATCGGAACCGCGTCAGCCGAGACGCTCCATTTTGGCACCAGCACGGCCAATCCGCCGTTTGTCACCGCCAACGGCAAAAATCAGCCTGTCGGCTTCGATATCGATCTTGCCCAGGCCCTGTGCCAGCAGATGCAGGCGCAGTGCCAGTTCACGGCGCAGCGTTTCGATACGCTGATCCCGGCTTTACGCTTCAAGAAATTTGACGCGGTGATTGCCGGCATGGAAGTGATCCCGATGCGTGAGAAGCAGGTCGCCTTCAGCCGTCCCTATCGCCAGGCGCTCTCCGGGGTGGTGATCGTCAACAAAGATGTCGCCCATACCTTTGCCGACCTGAAAGCCAAAAAAGTCGGCGTGGTGAAAGGCACACTGCATCAACACTATCTGCGTGATAAACAGAAAGCCGTACAGGCTGTTCCTTACGACGACGTCGCCAGCGCCCTGGCCGCGCTGAAGGCCGGGCAAATAACCGGCGTCATGGGCGACTTCGCCACCCTCGACGCCTGGCAGCAGGAGAACCCTGACTACGCCATCATGGATGAACGTGCCACCGACCCGGCTTATTACGGTAAGCAGTATGCGATTGCGGTGCGCAAAGACGATCCGGAGCTGCTGAATGCGATCAACGATGCCCTGACCGCGGTCATGGCGACGCCTGACTTCCAGCAGATGCAGCAGAAGTGGTTTAAATAACGCAGAAAGGTGTACCGGGCCGCGCACAGGGCCCGGTCGCGGTTTACAGCTTAATGAAGTGTTCGCGGTAGTAAGCCAGCTCGGCGACTGACTCGCGGATATCGTCCATCGCCTGGTGGGTACCCTGCTTTTTAAAGCCGTCGAGAATTTCCGGCTTCCAGCGGCGCGCCAGCTCTTTCAGCGTGCTAACGTCCAGATAGCGATAGTGGAAATAGGCTTCCAGTTGCGGCATGTACTTAAACAGGAAGCGACGATCCTGGCCGATGCTGTTGCCACAGATCGGCGACTTGCCCGCCGGCACCCACTGCTTAAGAAACTCAATGGTCGCCAGTTCGGCGTCGTGCTCGCTGACGGCGCTGGCCTTCACGCGATCCACCAGCCCGCTGCCGGTATGCGTCCGCACATTCCACTCGTCCATCAGCGCCAGCTGGGCATCCGATTGATGCACCGCGATGGTCGGCCCCTCGGCCAGAATGTTCAGGTTGGCATCGGTCACCAGGGTGGCGATTTCGATAATGCGATCGCGCTCCGGATCCAGCCCTGTCATCTCAAGATCGATCCAAATGAGGTTGTTTTCATTTGCACTCATGCTATTTTCCACCCTTCTTGCGTGACTATATTCATCTAAAATAGCGTGTATCATAGAGGTTTTGCCCCATCAGGGCGACCAGGAGCCAGTTCGATTGAGTAAAAATAAACTCTCCAAAGGCCAGCAGCGCCGCGTCAAAGCCAACCACCAGCGCCGTCTGAAAACCACTGCGGAGAAGGCCGACTACGATGACAACCTGTTTGGCGACACGTCGGAAGGCATTGTCATCAGTCGCTTTGGCATGCATGCCGACGTCGAATCCGCTGACGGCAGCGTGCATCGCTGCAATATCCGCCGGACGATCCGTTCGCTGGTCACCGGCGACCGCGTGGTCTGGCGGCCGGGTAAAGACGCCGCCGACGGCGTAAGCGTCAAAGGGATCGTCGAAGCGGTTCACGATCGCGCCTCCGTCCTGACGCGCCCGGATTTTTACGACGGCGTGAAGCCTATCGCCGCCAATATCGACCAGATCGTGGTGGTTTCCGCGATCCTGCCTGAGCTGTCGCTGAATATTATCGATCGCTATCTGGTGGCCTGCGAGGCGCAGGATATCGAGCCGTTAATCGTCCTGAACAAAATTGATCTGCTGGATGACGATGGCCTGCGCTTCGTCAATGAGCAAATGGACATCTACCGCAACATCGGTTACCGCGTACTGCTGGTCTCCAGCCGTACTCAGGACGGCCTCAAGCCGCTGGAAGCGGCCCTGACCGACCGCATCAGCATCTTCGCCGGGCAGTCCGGGGTGGGTAAATCAAGCCTGCTGAACGCCCTGCTGGGGCTGAATGAGGATCAGATCCTCACCAATGATGTCTCGGACGTTTCCGGCTTAGGCCAGCACACCACCACCGCGGCGCGCCTCTACCACTTCCCGCACGGTGGCGATGTGATTGATTCACCGGGGGTACGTGAGTTCGGCCTGTGGCATCTGGAAGCGGAACAAATCACCAACGGCTTTGTCGAATTCCATGATTATTTAGGCCGTTGCAAATATCGCGACTGTAAACACGATACCGATCCTGGCTGTGCGCTTCGCGAAGCGGTAGAGAGCGGCAAGATCGCCGAAAGCCGTTTCGAGAACTACCACCGCATCCTGGAAAGCATGGCGCAGGTACAGGTAAAAACGCGTAAAAACTTTTCCTCGACCGATGACTGACCATTAAGCTGAGCGTCACGTCAGGCGCTGCCGGGCAGCGGTGATGACGCGGCTTACGCGGATGCCATTTGGCGAGTTTTACGTATAGAATCATCCCCTTTTTTCAGGTCCCCGCCCGCAGGCGGGGTCAGGAACGACATATCATGGCCTGGAGGCTACTTTGTTAAACGATCTTAAACTTTCACTGCAATACATTCTGCCTAAACTGTGGCTCACCCGCCTCGCAGGCTGGGGTGCGAGCAAACGCGCAGGTTGGCTGACGAAGCTGGTCATCGATCTGTTCGTGAAATACTACAAGGTCGATATGAAAGAGGCGCAGAAGCCGGATACCGCGGCCTATCGCACCTTCAACGATTTCTTTGTGCGCCCGCTGCGCGACGACGTTCGCCCGCTGAATACCGATCCTAACGTACTGGTGATGCCGGCCGACGGCGTGATCAGCCAGCTTGGTGCCATTGAGAACGATAAAATTCTGCAGGCCAAGGGCCACGACTACAGCCTGGAAGCCTTACTGGCCGGCAACTACCAGATGGCCGACCTGTTCCGTAACGGCAGCTTCGCCACCACCTATCTGTCGCCGCGCGACTATCACCGCGTGCACATGCCGTGCAACGGTATCCTGCGCGAAATGATCTACGTTCCTGGCGACCTGTTCTCCGTTAACCATCTGACGGCGCAGAACGTGCCGAACCTGTTTGCCCGTAACGAGCGCGTCATCTGCCTGTTTGATACTGAGTTTGGCCCGATGGCGCAAATTCTGGTGGGCGCGACTATCGTCGGCAGCATCGAGACCGTGTGGTCCGGCACCGTAACCCCGCCGCGCGAAGGCATTATTAAACGCTGGACCTGGCCCGCTGGCGACAGCGAAGGCTCCGTCGCCCTGCTGAAAGGCCAGGAGATGGGCCGCTTCAAACTGGGCTCCACCGTGATCAACCTGTTTGCCCCGGGCCAGGTGAAGCTGGTCGACACGCTGCAAAGCCTGTCCGTGACTAAAATCGGCCAACCGCTGGCGACAACGGTGGAAGCAACCACCGCCGCTGAACCGGCGCCGTTACCGGAAGAAGAGATCCGCGCCGAACATCGCGCCAGCCCGCTGGTTGACGATAAACAAGACCAAGGTTAATTCTTCAGCAAAAGGGTTATGCCGTGCGCCTGATATACACTTTCCTGTTGGCCTTGAGCCTCAGTTTCGGGGCGTACGCTGCGACAGCCCCGGATGCTAAACAGATAACCCAGGAACTGGAACAGGCGAAGGCGGCAAAGCCCGCCCAGCCTGAAACCGTTGAAGTTCTGCAGTCCGCCCTGAACGCGCTTGAGGAGCGAAAATCGTCTCTCGAGCGCGCCCGTCAGTATCAGGACGTTATCGACAATTTCCCCAAACTGTTTCAAAGCCTGCGTGCCCAGCTCAACAATCTGAGCGAAGAGCCGCGCCAGGTGCCAGTCGGCCTGACCGCCGATGCGCTGAACCAGGAGATCCTCCAGGTCAGCAGCCAGCTGCTGGAGTCAAGCCGTCAGGCGCAGCAGGAGCAGGATCGCGCGCGTGAAATCGCCGACTCCCTGAACCAGCTGCCGCAGCAGCAAACCGACGCCCGGCGTCAGCTCAATGAGGTTGAGCGCCGCATCGGCACGCAAACCGGCAACAATGCTCTCGCCCAGGCGCAAAATCTTGCCCTGCAGGCGGAATCGGCGCGCCTGAAGGCGCTGGTGGATGAGCTCGACCTCGCCCAGCTTTCCGCCAATAACCGCCAGGAGCTGTCGCGCGCCCGTTCTGAACTGGCGCAAAAGCAGAGCGAGCAGCTGGATGCCTATCTGCAGGCGCTGCGTAATCTGCAGAACAGCCAGCGCCAGCGGGAGGCGGAAAAAGCGCTGGAGAGTACCGAACTGCTGGCGGAGAACAGTGAAAACCTGCCGCCGGACATTACCGCCCAGTTTAAAGTCAATCGCGAACTCTCCCAGGCGCTGAACCAGCAGGCGCAGCGTATGGATCTGGTGGCGTCCCAGCAGCGGCAGGCGACGAATCAAACGCTGCAGGTGCGTCAGGCGTTAAACACCCTGCGCGAGCAGTCGCAGTGGCTGGGCTCCTCCAATCTGCTGGGCGAAGCCCTGCGCGCCCAGGTGGCGCGGCTGCCGGAGCGCCCTCGCCCGCAGCAGCTGGATACGGAAATGGCGCAGCTGCGCGTGCAGCGTCTGCGCTTTGAGGATTTACTCAGTAAGCAGCCGCAGCTGCGGCAGATCCGCCAGGCCGACGGCGAACCGCTGACCAGCGAGCAGAACAAGATCCTGCAGGCGCAGCTACGCACGCAGAACGAGCTGCTGAACTCGCTGCTGCGCGGCGGCGATACCCTGATGCTGGAGCTCACCAAGCTGAAGGTCGCCAACGGCCAGCTGGAAGACGCGCTGAAGGAGATCAACGAAGCCACCCACCGCTATCTGTTCTGGACTTCGGACGTCAGCCCCATCGGCTTCTCCTGGCCGCTGGAGATCGTCCAGGATCTGCGGCGCCTGATCTCCCTGGATACCATCAGCGAGCTGGGTAAAGCCAGCGCGATGATGCTCACCAGCAAAGAGACCCTGCTACCGCTGTTTGCCGCCCTGCTGCTGGTTGGCTTCAGCATCAGCTCGCGGCGCCATTTCACCCGCTTCCTTGAGCGCTCCAGCGCTCGGGTGGGGAAAGTCACCCAGGATCACTTCTGGCTGACGCTGCGCACGGTCTTCTGGTCGATACTGGTAGCTTCGCCGCTGCCGGTGCTGTGGATGACGCTCGGCTATGGTCTGCAGTCCGCCTGGCCCTTCCCGCTGGCGGTGGCGATTGGCGATGGGGTCACCGCGACGGTGCCTCTGCTGTGGGTGGTGATGATCTGCGCCACCTTCGCCCGGCCAAACGGGCTGTTTATCGCCCACTTCGGCTGGCCGCGTAACCGCGTGGCGAAAGCGATGCGCTACTACCTGATGAGCATCGGACTGATTGTGCCGCTGATAATGGCGCTGATCATGTTCGATAATCTTAACGACCGCGAGTTCTCCGCCTCACTGGGCCGCCTGTGCTTCCTGCTGATCTGCGGCGCGCTGGCGGTGGTCACCCTCAGCCTTAAGCATGCCGGCATCCCGCTCTACCTGGATAAAGAGGGGAATGGCGACAATATGGTGAACCGCCTGCTGTGGAACCTGATGCTTGGCGCCCCGCTGGTGGCCATGCTGGCGGCCGCCGTCGGCTACCTCGCCACCGCTCAGGCGCTGCTGGCGCGTCTGGAAACCTCCGTCGCCATCTGGTTCCTGCTGCTGGTGGTCTATCACATTATCCGCCGCTGGATGCTGATCCAGCGGCGCCGACTGGCCTTCGACCGGGCCCGCCATCGTCGCGCGGAAATTCTCGCCCAGCGCGCCCGCGGCGAAGATGAGCCTGTTCACGTCAGCAGCCCGGAAGGATCGGTGGAGACGGAGGTCAGCGAGGTCGATCTCGATGCCATCAGTACCCAGTCGCTGCGTCTCGTGCGCTCTCTGCTGATGCTGATCGCGCTGCTGTCAGTCATCGTGCTGTGGTCGGAAATTCACTCGGCGTTTGGCTTCCTTGAGAATATCTCGCTGTGGGACGTCACCTCGACGGTGCAGGGGGTGGAAAGCCTCGAGCCCATCACCCTTGGCGCAGTGCTGATTGCCATTCTGGTGCTGATCATCACCACTCAGCTGGTGCGCAACCTGCCGGCGCTGCTGGAGCTGGCGATCCTCCAGCACCTCGATTTAACGCCCGGCACCGGCTACGCCATCACCACCATCACCAAGTATTTGCTGATGCTGATCGGTGGGCTGGTGGGCTTCTCAATGATCGGCATTGAGTGGTCGAAGCTGCAGTGGCTGGTCGCCGCGCTGGGTGTGGGTCTCGGGTTTGGCCTGCAGGAGATCTTCGCTAACTTTATCTCCGGCCTGATTATCCTGTTTGAAAAGCCGATCCGCATCGGCGATACGGTCACCATCCGCGACCTGACGGGCAGCGTCACCCGCATCAATACCCGCGCCACCACCATCAGCGACTGGGACCGGAAAGAGATTATCGTGCCGAACAAGGCGTTCATCACCGAACAGTTTATCAACTGGTCGCTGTCGGACTCGGTCACCCGCGTGGTGTTGACGGTGCCGGCTCCGGTGGACGCCGATACCGAAGAGGTGACCAAGATCCTCATCGCCGCGGCGCATCGCTGTTCGCTGGTCATCGATACCCCGGCGCCGGAGGCGTTTCTCGTCGACCTGCAGCAGGGGATCCAGATTTTCGAGCTGCGTATTTTTGCCGCCGAGATGGGGCACCGCATGCCGCTACGCCATGAGATGCATCAGCTGATCCTGGCGGGCTTCCGCGAGCATGGCATTGATATGCCGTTCCCTCCGTTCCAGATGCGGCTGGAAAGTATCGACGGCAGGCAAAGCAGTAAAACCATGACCTCGGCCGGGAAAACCAGCCGACGTACGGCTGGCAGCCTGTAGGCCATACCCTGCCCGGCGCCGCCGCCGGGCAGGCTTTCTAGCTCTCCATTACCAGCACACCGGACGCCAGGCGCCGACGGTAGCTTTCGTAAATGGCCAACGCCAGCAGCGAGAAGAAGATCGGCCCGCCGACCATCCACAGCGTGCTGTTCCAGTCCCCGCTGTCGATGACCGGCTGAATAATGGTGAAGATATTGGCGAAAGTCACCACCAGTAGCACCACGCCGGTCGCCAGCAGCGTCGACTGGCGGTTTTTGAAAATCACGAACGGCCGATCGAGATGCGCTTTTGACTTGAAGAACGGGAAGGCGATGGTCAGGAACAGGTAAGGCAAAGTCATGGAGACATTGGCCATCAGCGTCAGCTTGTTATAAAACGCGGAAGCGCTGTCCCCACCGAACGACACCATGACAATAAACACCCCGACCAGCAAACACTGCAGCCACATCGCCGCGGCGGGCATACCATTAACGTTGAGACGGGTCATCACCGATGGCCAGAGCGCTTTTGGCGTGCCCTGGATAATCGCTTTCAGCGGCGAATAGCTGAGAGTGAAAAACGCGCCGGTATAGGCGAGAAACATCGACAGCCCGGTAATACGGGCGAACCAGATCCCGGTGAGGGCTGCCGCCTCTGGCGTCATGTGCAGAGCCTGGCCGAGCGTGTTCCCGAGGCTGGTCATCAGCACATAGGTGATGTTGCCGAGGTTGGTTGAACGCGCACCGAGCACCTGCTGCCAGTTAGCGCTCACGCCCCACAGCACAATCGCCAGCGAATAACCAACCGAGATTACGATCGCCGCGATAATAATCCCTTTGGCAAAGTTCTTTTCCGGTTTATCGGTTTTATCCACTAAGCCGCCGACTGCCTCAATTCCGCCATAGGCGAAGATGGCAAATACCACAAATGACAGCATTGCCATACCCGACTGATAGCCCGGATTAGGCGAAAGGGCGAAGTTTAACGGTTGGGCGAAATGGCCGCCGTTAAGCAGCAGGATCGCCCCGCTCACCAGCAGCAGCACCAGATTAAGCCCCATCACCGCGATACCGCCGACGGCGGTGATCCTGGCGATTTTATTGATCCCTTTGACGGCAATAAAGGTCACGACGACCATCCAGCAGGCCGCCAGAATGCCCACCGTCTGCGTCGGGGTCAGGCTACCCAGCGCCCAGCTTTGGGTTTTGTCGGCGCCAAACAAAAAGGTAGATAGCGGCACCCAGATCTTAGCCGCGGTACTCACCATCCAGACGATGTACGACGCAAACCACATAAAGGTGCCGATAAACGCAAAGCGCGGCCCGACGCTGTGGTTCATCCAGGAGTAAATGCCGCCCTCTTCCCGACGAAAGGCTGAGCCCATCTCCGCCATCATCAGCGCAAACGGAATGAAGAAAAAGAGTGCGGAAAAAAGATAAAACGGCATAGCGCTGTAGCCCATCAGATAAAACGCCGACGGGCTGTTGGCAAAGCCAAACACCGAGGTGAAGATCATCAGAATCAGCCCAATCAGGCTCATCTTCTTGAGTTGTTGATGCATAAACCTATCCAAACGTGAGCATCGCCCGACGGGCAACGCCTGGTCTCATAAAAAGAGCGCGGATAGTAGCAAAAGCACGGAGAGAGATTGTGGGTATTCGGGCGAATGCCGGGATACCGTGCGAGGTATAGGTCAGGAGAGGCCTGTCACCTCCCTCGCCCGCAGGCGGCGGGAGGTGACAGCGCCATCAGGCGCGGTCGACCGTAAAGGCGATCACTTCGCCGATGCTTTCAGCGCCCAGCGCCAGCATCACCACGCGATCAACGCCCAATGCCACGCCGGAGCAGTCCGGCAGACCTGCCTCCAGCGCCGCCAGCAGGTTGTTATCGATGGGCTGCTGCGGGAGGCCGCGCGCGGCCCGCTTGCGGTTGTCCTGCTCAAAGCGCAGGCGCTGCTCATGGGCGTCGGTCAGCTCGTGGAAACCATTCGCCAGCTCAATTCCTTTGTAATAGACCTCGAAGCGCTCAGCGACCCGATGATCTTCCGGGCTGATCTGCGCTAAAGAGGCCTGAGTTGCCGGGAAATGATAAATGAACGTCGGCCGATCTTTGCCGATGTGCGGCTCCACGCCCATGGTGAACAGCAGTTGCAGCAGCGTGTCGCGATCTTCTTCAGTATCGGCGATATTGCTCAGATCCAGCTTCGCCGCGACTTCGCGCAGCTGCGCTTTATCGGCAGAGAGCGGGTCAATATCCAGATGACGCTGGAACGCCTGCTGATAGGAGAGGCTTTCCGCCGGCTGGCACTCCAGCACCTGCTGCAGCAGATCGTCCACCTCGTTGATCAGACGATACATGTCATAGCACGGACGATACCACTCCAGCATGGTGAATTCCGGATTGTGATGCCGCCCCATCTCTTCATTACGGAAGCTGCGGCACAGCTGGAAAACCGGGCCGCAGCCCGCCGCCAGCAGGCGCTTCATATGGTATTCCGGACTGGTCATCAGGTACAGATTGAGTCCCTGTGAGTGGCCCGGGCCGACGAAACGGGTTTCAAACGGGAACAAATGGATATCCGTTACCGTCGCCTGACTCATGCAAGGCGTCTCCACCTCCAGCACGCCGCGATCGGTAAAGAAACGGCGGATTTCCGCCATCACCGCCGCGCGTTTCAACAGATTGGGAATGGGTGCGCTCGGCTGCCAGGTTGCCGTCTCGCTCATGGTACTTTCTCCGATTGCAAACAAGGGCACGAAGTCTACTCGCAACCGGCGAGTGAAACAAATTTTGTGCAATCCCCGGCAGATTACATGCCATTAATCTATCGTTAACCTAAATGCATAAATATCACTGATAAATAACCGCACATATCGATAAAAAAATCGAACACGTCAATTTTCCATACTGACCCTACGGCTATACTCCTGTACCTATAAAGGAGCAGTGATACTTTTTCGCCAGCCCGGCGGCGAAATACACTAAAACTGGAGGAATGTCGTGCACACTTTTCAAGCCGATCTCGCCGTAATTGGCGCCGGCGGGGCAGGCCTTCGCGCCGCTATCGCCGCCGCCCAGGCCAACCCCAATGCCAAAATCGCCCTGATTTCTAAAGTCTATCCGATGCGCAGCCATACGGTCGCTGCAGAAGGGGGGTCCGCAGCCGTTGCCCAGGATCACGATAGCTTTGAGTACCATTTTCACGACACCGTCGCCGGAGGCGACTGGCTGTGCGAGCAGGATGTCGTCGACTATTTCGTTCACCACTGCCCGACGGAAATGACCCAGCTGGAACAGTGGGGATGCCCGTGGAGCCGCCGCCCTGACGGCAGCGTTAACGTCCGGCGCTTCGGTGGCATGAAGATCGAACGTACCTGGTTTGCCGCCGATAAAACCGGCTTCCACATGCTGCATACCCTCTTCCAGACCTCCCTTCAGTTTCCCCAAATTCAACGCTTTGATGAACATTTCGTCCTTGATCTGCTGGTCGATGACGGCCAGGCCCGCGGCCTGGTGGCGATGAATATGATGGAAGGCACGCTGGTGCAGATCCGCGCCAACGCGGTGGTGCTAGCCACCGGCGGCGCCGGACGCGTCTATCGCTACAACACCAACGGCGGCATCGTTACCGGTGACGGGATGGGTATGGCGCTGGGCCACGGCGTGCCGCTGCGCGATATGGAGTTCGTTCAGTATCACCCAACCGGTCTGCCGGGTTCCGGCATCCTGATGACCGAAGGCTGCCGCGGCGAAGGCGGGATTCTGGTCAACAAAAACGGCTATCGCTATCTGCAGGATTACGGCATGGGCCCGGAAACCCCGCTCGGCGAACCGAAGAACAAATATATGGAGCTGGGCCCACGCGACAAAGTGTCCCAGGCCTTCTGGCACGAATGGCGGAAAGGGAACACCATTCCCACGCCGCGCGGCGACGTGGTCTACCTCGATCTGCGCCACCTCGGCGAGAAAAAGCTGCTGGAGCGCCTGCCGTTTATCTGTGAGCTGGCGAAAGCCTACGTCGGCGTCGACCCGGTGAAAGAACCGATTCCGGTACGCCCGACCGCGCACTACACCATGGGCGGCATCGAAACCGATCAACAGTGCGAAACCCGCATCAAAGGGCTGTTTGCCGTGGGCGAATGCTCGTCCGTTGGTCTGCACGGCGCCAACCGCCTGGGCTCCAACTCGCTGGCAGAGCTGGTGGTCTTCGGCCGCCTGGCCGGGGAACAGGCCATGCGGCGCGCCGCGCAAGCGGGCGAGACGAACGGCTCCGCCCTTGATGCGCAAGCTGCCGATGTGGAGCGTCGTCTGAAAGATCTCGTCAACCAGGAGGGTAACGAAAACTGGGCGAAAATCCGCGACGAAATGGGGCTCTCGATGGAGGAAGGCTGCGGCATCTACCGGACGCCAGAGCTGATGCAGAAAACTATCGACAAGCTGGCTGAGCTGCAGGAGCGCTTTAAGCGCGTGCGCATTACCGACAACTCCAGCGTATTCAACACCGATCTGCTTTACACCATTGAGCTGGGACACGGTTTAAACGTTGCCGAATGTATGGCGCACTCGGCCATCGCCCGTAAAGAATCGCGCGGTGCGCACCAGCGTCTGGATGAAGGCTGTACCGAACGCGACGACGTCAACTTCCTCAAACATACGCTCGCCTTCCGCGAGGCTGATGGCACCACCCGCCTGGAATATGGCGATGTGAAGATCACCACGCTGCCGCCGGCGAAACGTGTCTATGGCGCTGAAGCGGAAGCGGCTGAGAAGAAGGAGACCACCCATGGCTGAGATGAAAAACCTGAAAGTCGAAGTGGTGCGTTACAACCCGGAGGTCGACACGGCACCGCACAGCGCGTTCTATGACGTGCCTTACGATGAGCAGACCTCGCTGCTGGACGCGCTGGGCTACATTAAAGACAACCTGGCGCCCGACCTGAGCTACCGCTGGTCCTGCCGGATGGCGATCTGCGGCTCCTGCGGCATGATGGTCAATAAGGTACCGAAGCTGGCCTGTAAAACCTTCCTGCGGGATTACACCAAAGGCATCAAGGTTGAAGCGCTGGCCAACTTCCCGATCGAGCGCGATCTGGTGGTGGATATGACCCACTTTATCGAAAGTCTGGAGGCCATTAAGCCCTATATCATCGGCAATAACCGCACCCCGGACCAGGGACCTAACAAGCAGACGCCGGCCCAGATGGCCAAATACCATCAGTTCTCCGGCTGTATCAACTGCGGACTGTGCTATGCCGCCTGTCCGCAGTTCGGCCTGAATCCGGAGTTTATCGGCCCGGCGGCGATCACCCTCGCCCACCGCTATAACGAAGACAGCCGCGACCACGGCAAAAAGGAACGCATGGCGCAGCTTAACGGCCAGAACGGCGTCTGGACCTGTACTTTCGTGGGCTACTGCTCGGAAGTGTGTCCGAAGCACGTCGACCCGGCGGCCGCGATCCAGCAGGGCAAAGTGGAAAGTTCGAAAGACTTTCTTATCGCCACCCTGAAACCACGCTAAGGAGTGCATTATGACGACGAAACGCAAACCCTACGTGCGGCCGATGACCTCCACCTGGTGGAAAAAGCTGCCGTTTTATCGCTTCTACATGGTGCGGGAAGGCACGGCGGTGCCGACGGTCTGGTTTAGCATTGTGCTGATTTACGGGCTGTTTGCCCTCAAGCACGGCGCCGAAAGCTGGGCGGGATATATCGGATTCCTGCAAAATCCAGTGGTGGTGATCCTCAATCTGATCACCCTGGCGGCGGCGCTGCTGCACACCAAAACCTGGTTCGAGCTGGCGCCGAAAGCCGCCAACGTCATCATCAAAGGCGAAAAAATGGGGCCAGAGCCGGTGATTAAAGGTCTCTGGGTGGTGACGGCGGTGGTCACCGTGGTGATCCTGTTTGTCGCCCTGTTCTGGTAAGGAGGCTGAGATGATTAATCCCAATCCGAAACGTTCCGATGAACCCGTTTTCTGGGGGCTGTTTGGCGCTGGCGGCATGTGGGGCGCGATTGTCGCGCCGGTGATGGTGCTGCTGGTGGGCATTTTGCTGCCGCTGGGGCTCGCCCCGGCCGACGCCTTCAGCTATGAGCGCGTGCTGGCCTTTGCCCAGAGCTTTATCGGCCGCGCGTTCATCTTTCTGATGGTTGTCCTGCCGCTGTGGTGTGGGCTGCATCGTATTCACCACGCCATGCACGACCTGAAAATCCATGTGCCAAACGGCAAATGGGTCTTCTACGGTCTGGCGGCGATCCTCAGCGTCATTACTCTCGTTGGCGTACTGTTTATCTGATCCTGCAAGAGCCCGGCAGCAATTCTGCTACCGGGCTCGCTTCATAGAAAAATCTTGCCGCCTTTGCCCTGCCGGTCTCTACACTTAGCTTAAAAGCCAGCAAGGAGCATACCATGCGTATCCTGCCGATAATCACCGTGGTCGCCGTCTCGTTCCTGTCTGTCGCCTGCAGCACCCCTGCCCCGCCGCCGGGCGTCACCGTGGTCACCCCCTTCGACGTTCAGCGCTATCTGGGTACCTGGTACGAAATCGCCCGCTTCGACCATCCTTTTGAAAGCGGGCTTGAAAAGGTCACGATCGCCTGGCAGCCGCGCGATGACGGCGGTCTGGACGTGGTCAATAAAGGCTATAACCCCGACCGCGACATGTGGCAGAAAACGGACGGGGTGGCGTATTTTACCGGCGAACCCAGCCGCGCCGCGCTGAAGATCTCCTTCTTCGGCCCCTTCTATGGCAGCTATAACGTCATTGCGCTGGATAAGGAGTATCGGTACGCGCTGGTCTGCGGCCCCGACCGCGACTATCTCTGGCTACTGGCGCGAGCCCCCACCATCGCCCCGGAAGTCAGGCAGCAGATGCTGGATATTGCCACCCGGCAGGGTTTTGATATCAGCAAACTGGTCTGGGTCAATCAGCGCTACAACTAGTGCGCGCTGATCTTCAGGCCAATGATGCCGACCACGATGCAGACAAGACTGGCGATACGCATAGCGCTGGCGGATTCACCTAACAGTACGATACCGGTCACAGCGGCGCCCACGGCGCCGATCCCCGTCCAGACGGCGTAAGCGGTACCCACCGGCAGGGTTTTCATCGCCCATGAAAGCAGCGCCATGCTGACGACCATCGCGACGATGGTGATGACGCTGGGAACCAGCCGGCTAAAGCCATGGGTATATTTCAGGCCGACGGCCCACACCACTTCCAGCAGGCCAGCGATAAATAAGACTATCCAGGACATAAGGCTCCTTTGCTGGGGCCGTCCCCGGATGAGAAACGCTTACGGGTCGTCCCGTAAGGTGGATGAAAAGTCGTAGTGAGTATATCCAACAGAATGGGAGAAGTGAAGAACGGTACGGCGCAAAACCGTACCGTCGAAGGCTGTTATTGCTGAGCTTTGGTTGCTGCGCCAGAGATTGCGCTGCCGCCCTCTGAAATATCCTGACCCACACCGCGCGTGGTGTTACAAGCGGTCAGTGCTGAAGAGAGGACCAAAACCGTAAAGAACGCTGCAATCGTTTTTTTCACCATAATGTCATCCTTAGTGTCAGTTTTGTTTTCATGCCCTATAAGCATAGACAAACCGTCCACAGATGAAGGGATCTTTGCGTTTTTTAAGAGAAAAGGAGTATTCGTGGAGGAAGCAGGCGCACCGCAAGGCGATCGCGGCAGGCGAAACGGAAGGAAGTCAGCTTACAGCGCGAGAGATGGCGTGACCCAGGCCCTGAATATCTTCACCGAAACCGCGGGCGGTATTGCAGCCAGACAGCAGTGCGCTGCTCAGAAACAGTAACGCCAGGAGTTTTGCGCTGCGCTTCATGTGTCGTGCTCGTCGTGCCAGTACAGAAAGAGCGGCGCAGCACAGAGGCTGCGCCAGTCATCATGACGTGAAATTACTTCACGCGGGATACGTATTCGCCAGAGCGAGTATCCACTTTAATTACTTCGCCAATCTGGACGAACAGCGGCACTTTAACCACAGCGCCAGTAGACAGGGTCGCTGGTTTACCACCGGTACCCGCGGTGTCGCCTTTCAGACCTGGGTCAGTTTCAACGATTTCCAGCTCAACGAAGTTCGGCGGGGTGACCGCGATCGGCTGGCCGTTCCACAGGGTCACGATGCACTCAGCCTGATCCAGCAGCCATTTGGCATTGTCACCGATCGCTTTCGCATCAGCAGACAGCTGTTCGAAGGTTTCGTTGTTCATGAAGTGCCAGAACTCACCGTCGTTATACAGGTAAGTCAGGTTCATATCGACAACGTCCGCGCCTTCTGCAGAATCAGTAGATTTGAAGGTTTTCTCAACGCGGGTGCCGGTCAGCAGACGGCGCAGCTTAACGCGCGCAAACGCCTGGCCTTTACCTGGTTTAACGAATTCGCTGGCTTCTACCGCATAAGGTTCGCCATCTAACATGATTTTAAGACCAGCACGAAAATCGTTGCTATAGTAAGTCGCCATAAGGCCCTCTGAAATTGTTTAACTGGTAGCTAAGCCACAAAATGGCGCATATTGTAACCCTAAATACCCCATCCAGAGAAGATTGGATAACGCAACTTGCCAATGTTGTGACCAGTCCTGATGAACTGCTGCGTCTTTTAAATGTAGACGCTGATGAAAAACTGCTCGCCGGAGGTGAGGCCAGACGCCTGTTCCCGCTGCGCGTCCCGCGCGCGTTTATTGCCCGAATGGAGAAAGGCAACCCTGACGATCCGCTGCTTCGTCAGGTACTTACCGCCGAAGAGGAGTTTATCGTCGCCCCCGGCTACTCCACCGATCCGCTGGAAGAACAGCACAGCGTCGTGCCCGGCCTGTTGCACAAATATCGCAACCGGGCCCTGCTGTTGGTGAAAGGCGGTTGCGCGGTCAATTGCCGTTACTGCTTCCGCCGCCACTTCCCTTATGCCGAAAATCAGGGCACCAGGCGCAACTGGCAGACGGCAATGAATTATATCGCTGAGCATCCGCAGCTTGATGAAATCATCTTCTCCGGCGGCGACCCGCTGATGGCGAAGGACCATGAGCTTGACTGGCTAATGACCCAGCTGGAAGCCATTCCGCACGTTAAGCGTCTGCGTATTCACAGCCGCTTGCCGATCGTGATCCCGGCGCGCATCACCGAGATGCTGGCCAGCCGCTTCCACCGTTCGTCGCTGCAGGTGATCCTGGTTAACCACGTCAACCACGCTAATGAAATTGACGGCGAGTTTCGCGCGGCGATGGCCATGCTGCGTCAGGCGGGCGTCACGCTGCTTAACCAGAGCGTGCTGCTGCGCGGGGTGAATGATAACGCGCAAACCCTGGCCGATCTCAGCAATGCGCTGTTCAATGCCGGGGTAATGCCCTACTACCTGCACGTGCTGGACCGGGTACAAGGGGCGGCACACTTTATGGTCAGCGATGATGAAGCCCGTGAAATCATGCGTGAACTGTTGACCCTCATCTCCGGCTATATGGTGCCGAAGCTGGCGCGAGAGATCGGCGGCGAACCCAGCAAGACGCCGCTGGATTTAGGACTGAAGCAGCGTTAGCTCCCCTCCCTTGTCTGCCAGGTCGTGCTGGCAGACATCTTAATATGAATACACAGCCAGGTTGGGACTAACATACTCGGCAATCCACTTTACCGTTACCTTCTCGATATAAACCCCAGCGGCGGCGTATTATCGATGTAACACGATCAGTACGATAACATTGATAACTATCATCACGACAATCAGCGCGATTAACCAGGTGGGAACTTTAAAGGTTATATGTAATCGTTCCGATACTTTCTCTGCCACCTTCACGCTATTTTCCCGCCTATCATTCTCCTGGATTGCTAAATTCACTGGTAGTGGAAGACTTAATTTATGGTCAATTTTCCCCGTATCATTGAAAATGACATCAGCAGTTTTACTACTGTGAAAATGCGTTAATCTTTCCCGATTCATATTCTCGCACTCTTCATCCGAGAGCGGGATAACTAAAGTATCCGGGGCGACGCTAAAGCCTTTTTGTCTGACGGTGATAATGATATCCTCAGATAGTCCGGCTTTGAGCAGCGATTTTCTCAACAAAGAGATATTTTGATAAAATGTATTTTGCGAAACTACCACTCCCCGTGTTTCCCATACAGCCGCCAGAAATTCATCCCGAGAAATCACTTTGCCGCAATTCTGCAATAGCAGCAGCAAGCATCTGGCGGTAGGCGCATTGAGGCTGATGCTCTCCCCATTCCCGGCAAGCGGTCGCAGCTCATTCATATTGGCATTAAATATAATCTCCTGATTAATTATACAGCCATTAAATAATGCAATGTCATCCATATCCTTGCCCCACGCAACCCTATTATCCATAACAAAAATAAATAATCCCAGCTAAACCATGGCGTGAACATTATCGCTTCAGACAGAAGCGGGGTCAGTTCACATTGACTTCAGCTTTGAGGATACCGCATAAAAAATGACAAGCGATAGTTATCTTGTTTAAAAGCCACATTTTCGGATTAAATTTATCTCAACCTAACTCAACATCTCATTAGAAAAGGTCATTATTAAATTCACATGTGCTTCATCAAGAATTCACAAGCATTTTTTGCACCAGACTTTTAAATTACCCCCGCTTCTCCATGGTTCGCTATGGCAAGTGATATTGTAGCGTCGTTCAACAGGAAGGTAGGTTTCAGCACTATATAAGGAATGCTGGCGCTTATTTTCAATATCAATAGGAATGTATACTCCATTCCCATGATAACTGTTATCGATTCTACACAGGACTAAGTATCTATATATGGATTAATTAAATGAAAAAGACAATCGTAGCTGTAATGGTCGCTGCTTCTGCAGTTCTGAGTGCTCAGGTAATGGCAACCAACACCGCTCAGGTAACTGTACTGGGTGAAGTCTCTGATGCAGCTAACTCTTGCGTCGTGACTCCGACGGGTACCCTGAACAACGGTATCGTTCAGCTGATGACCGTGACCACTACCGAAGCGAATGCTGAAGCGGCTGGTGCTCTGTTTAAAACTCAGGACTTCGGTTTTGACGTGAAAGACTGCGCACAGGGTAGCGCCACTCCGGTTACTGCTGTAACCGTCAATGTGACCGGTGCCTCCAGCAACGCTAACATCCTGGACAACACCGCACCTGGCGGCGCTACCGGCATTGGTATCGGTATCCAGCGCGTACGTGATGCACACCGCGTAGGTTTCGACGGTTCTGACCTCATGACCGAAAGCTACACTGCAGCTGGCGGCACTCAGCTGAAGTACACCACTGGTTATGTGAAAGTGAACTCCGCGACTCCGGTTACCGAAGGTCCGGTTAAAGGTGTTGCGACCTTTACTATCGATTATACCCTCTAATTTTTCCCCGAAGGGCTCCGCTTCACGGCGGGCCCTTTTTCGCATTCAGAGAAAAACCATGTTCAGGAACTTATTAAATATCACCGCATCCTGTGCATTACTCCTCAGTAGTATTGCCCATGCTGGTATTGTGATTGAATCCACCCGCTACCTCTATAAAGAAGGTGCGCGTGAAATCACCGCGCAAATCGAAAATAAAGATGACATCCCTTATCTGATTAAATCCTGGGTTGAAGCGCCGGCAGGGAAAACGCCCTCTTTTATGGCTACACCTCCGTTATTCCGCCTTGAGGGTAAGCAGCAGAATACCGTGCGTCTATTTTCTACCGGAAACGTCAATGCCCCGAACGACCGGGAATCCATATACTATTTTAACGTGATGGCCATCCCGCCGGCGGACGATGAGAAAGCCAACGCCAATACTATTCAACTGGCGGTCCGCCACCGCATGCGTCTGGTCTATCGTCCAAAAGCACTTTTCGACCTTTCTCCAAACATTGAAGCCAAAAAACTCGAATGGCGGAAATCAGGCACAAAACTGACGATTAAAAATCCAACACCGTTTTTCTTCTATTTCCATAGTGTTCAGATTGGTAGCAAAGAAGTGAAGCCGGAAGTCAACTCGGTCGCTCCAATGACGACCAAAGAAGTGACATTAAAAGAAAATATCAATGCCTCCAGCGTCAACTGGAAAGTAGTTAATGATTATGGCGGAGCAGGATCGCTCTATTCCTCATCGCTGTAATAAGAATTTTATTTTATCATTATAGGGATGTGTCTATGCCAAATAAGAATAATGGATTATTCAAACTATCCGCGGTCTTCCTCGCAATGCTTCCGGCATTGCTTTCTGGTTTGAATAATAAAGCGCAAGCACGTGACTTTTTCGATCCCTCATTCATTAGCTCATTGAATGGTAGCGATCCATCAACCACTCCCGACTTATCTATTTTCCAGACGCAGAACGCACAGGCGCCAGGGGATTATCGGGTAGATATCATGTTTAATGGTCGCTATCTGGATACCAGGACAATGAAGTTTGTTGCGAATAGCCGTGCCACTGGGAATAATCGAGAGCCCGCCCTGGTGCCCTGTTTGAGCCTGAAAACATTGGCAGAGTATGGCGTACGGGTTAAAGCCTTTCCCGAACTGGTCGAGGATAAAAACGGCTGCGCCAATCTTTCAGTCATCCCGGATACCAAAGCGGATTTCGACTTTACCGTCCAGCGCTTGAATATATCCATTCCGCAGGCGGCACTATCTACCACCGCACAGGGATATATTCCACCGGATCAGTTTGATGACGGCATCAACGCCCTGCTGGTGAACTATCAGTTCAGCGGCTCAAACGACATGCAGGCCAATGATGAATACTACAGCCTGAACCTGCAGTCTGGCCTCAACGTTGGCCCATGGCGTATCCGTAACCTCAGCACCTGGATAAAAACAACGGCGATGCGGGTGATTGGGACTCAGCCTATCTCTACATGCAGCGCAGCATTCGTCCCATCAACAGTAACCTGGTGATGGGCGAGAGCTCGTCACTCTCAGGCATCTTTGACAGTGTACCGTTTACCGGTATTCAACTGGCCACCGATACATCAATGTTGCCGGAAAGTATGCGCGGCTATGCGCCGATTATCCGTGGTATCGCCAAAACCAACGCCCGTGTCTTCATTAAACAAAACGGCTACCAGGTATACCAGACCTACGTGGCGCCTGGCGCGTTTGAAATCACCGATATGTACCCGAGCGGCGGTAGCGGCGACCTTTACGTCACCGTGGAAGAGTCCGACGGTTCTAAGCAGGAGTTTGTCGTACCGTTCGCTACGCTGCCGGTGATGGTCCGTGAAGATCAGCTGGAATATGAAATTACGTCTGGTAAATATCGTCCTTACGACGGCGGGGTCGATGAAACGCCCTTTACGCAAGCTACCGCGACCTACGGTGTCTCCAGCAGCCTGACGCTTTATGGCGGGGTGCAGGCCGCATCGCGCTATCAGGCGCTGTCAACAGGCCTCGGCTATAACCTCGGCGAGCTTGGCGCCGCCTCGGCAGACGTCACCCAGGCCTGGTCAAAAATGAAAGACGACGAAAAGACCTCTGGGCAGTCATGGCGTGTCCGTTACGGGAAAAATATTATCGAAACCGGTACAAACGTGACTATCGCTGGCTACCGCTATTCCACCCGCGGATTTAATACCCTCTCTGAAGTGTTAGATAGCTATTCTAATGATGGCAAGTATACTCCTCGCTCGCTGCGCAACCGCACCAATCTGACGCTGAATCAAAGCCTGGGTAAAGGCCTCGGCAGTCTGTCTATCAGTGGATTGATTGAAGATTACTGGGACGATAAGCGCACCAACAAGTCGATTAGCGTGGGGTACAACGGTGGCTTCCGCAATGTAAACTACTACCTCGGGTACAGCTATAACCGCTATACCTGGAGCGGGAATAACTCCGGGAAAGACGCCCAGGACGATCAACGTATTTCGCTGACCGTCACGCTGCCGCTGAGCAACTGGCTACCGGGCACCTATACCAGTTATCAGTTAACCAACAGTAATCCGGGGTCTACCGATCAGTCGGTCTCCATCGGTGGTAACGCGCTGGATAACGACAGCCTGGAGTGGAGCCTGCAGCAAGGATACAGCAACCGGGAATACTACAGCGGCGATATGCGCGCAACCTATAACGGTGCTCGCGGCAGCGTCAATGCCGGTTACAGCTACGATCGCGGTAGCGAGCGTATAGACTATGGCGCCAACGGCAGCATTGTCGCTCATGCCGATGGGGTCACGCTTGGTCAGGACATCACCGATGCCGCCGTACTGGTTAAGGCCCCAGGTTTGGATAACGTCAAGCTGGCCAACGATAACACCATCACCACCGACTATCGTGGTTACGCCATCGTACCTTATGTCACGCCTTATCGTCGCACCGATATCACCCTCGATAGTACTTCGCTTGGCGAAGATATGGAGCTTCCGGAAACCACGCAGAGCGTCGTTCCGACACGCGGCGCCATCGTGCGGGCCAATTATGCCGGTAATATCGGCCAGCGCGCATTTGTCCATCTGAAAACGGCCAGCGGCCAGGACGTGCCTTATGGCGCGATGGTGCTGCTCGCCGGCGACAGCAAGTCGCAGCCAAGCATCGTCAGCGACGCCGGGATGGTCTATATGTCCGGCCTGCAGCAAACCGGAATACTTAACGTGCAATGGGGCAAAAGCGCGGCGCAGCAATGCAATGCTTCCTTTACTTTACCGGCCAGGGAAGGCAAAGCGTCTGGCATCAGTCAAATCGAAACGGTTTGTCGCTAATATCGACCAAGGAACAATAAAGAATGAGAAAAATACTTGTTTTTTTATGTCTACTATTTTGCTGTAGTGAGGCAGTTGCAAAATGTGATTATTTTGATTCTACTGGAACGGTGTTATTCAACCTAAGTCCGAAAATCGCAACGGATCCAACAATACCAGTAGGTACAGTTTTGTATACCAAAAAAGTCGGTACCGGGCACTATAAAACCTTTGAGTGTAATAAATTACTGGGGGATCAATACATTGTTGATTCAACCGCACCTGAGGTGCCAGGCGTCACGGGTATCATGGGTAAGCCGGTTTATGAAACAGGGATTGATGGTATTGGTTTTCAATTTTCAGATATTCTGGACAGCAAACATGGGTCAATTAAACCAGCAGTTGCTCAATCAATGATTGTACCTATAAAGAGATCTAATGATGATTATAGATTCATGACAGTATGGTTAATCAAAACGAAGCCTGTCATTGATACATCCGGTGTCAGTACCAATCCGGTATTTAAATTCTCTGCGGGTAACTTAAACACCAACCCTAGGCCATCTGACCGCCTTTTGCTCACAGCGACCCTAAAGTTCAAGAGTATTTCGTATAGAGCAACCTCATGTGACATTTCAGTATCAGGGCCTAGCCAAATCACCTTAAATACAATTGAAAAAAATACATTAATGTCAATCCCTCGGGGCGGCACAACCCCATCACAGAAAACTATCACAATGGACGTTTCATGCCCAGCGGGTTCAATTGGTAATAAACTTTACTATTGGTTTAACCCAGTTGGTGGCACCAGCCCTGCGGGGAATGGTATCATCGATAATCTGCTAACAGGAAGCGGAGCAGCAAGCAACGTTGGCATTATCTTCAAAAAAGATAATAGCCCGGTTATATTTTATGATGCAGAGACATACAGTTTTGCCAGCGCTCAAGCATCGCAACAATTTAAATTCACCGCCGATTATTATCGAATGAGCGATAATAGCGCTGAAGTCACGACCGGGCATGTAAAAGCGATGCTTGAGGTGGTTATTCAGGAAGAATAAACAAAATTACAATCGCATAAAAGGTGGATAATGATATCCACCTTTTTTATTCCCTTGTGAATAACCAAATGCACTGTAATATGTAAATGTGTAAAAATAAGGAGATATCATCGGGAGCACATCAATAATAACAGAGTGATTTCACATTCTAAAATGAATTGCTAAGTCGTGAAGCTAAAAGTATTGAGAATTAATCGAGCATAAATTTTAAATTTCATCAACAATTCACATTAAGTTGAGTTGATTCATACTACAGCAACGACTATCTTCTCTGCGGACCAACTTCTGGTCTGGAATGAATATATAATTTTAATTTTAGTTAAAGGACTAATCATGCATCAATTAACTGTATTTGAAATGGAAGAAATTTCTGGTGGCGCGCTGACTGATACTTTATCTGATATCGCAACCTGGGCTTTTCAAGAAGTTAGCGCCATCGCGCTTGGGGCTTCTCTGGGAGCTCTTGCAGGTACAGCATTTGCAGGCCGCTGGGGTGGCGTAAGCGGTGGTATCTTTGGTATCGGCTCCATCGGGCAGGGCGTGGGAATGATCGCCGGGGTTATCCTTGGTGGTGTTTGCTTTGGTATTGCAGCAGGTGTTGTCGGTTGGGATTTGACCCTCGAGTATGCAAAAATGGGCGTTGGTGGCGTGTTCGACGGCACCTTTAATTTCTGGAGCAACTAAGTTTTAGCGCTCATAACTGATTCAATATTTTGTTGACATCAGCCGACTATTAAATAAGGCCTGGAGTTTCAGGCCTTTTAACTTCTCGTAAGTGAATACCATGTTGAAAAAAATCTATCGCAAGGAAGCGATCGAATACAAAAAGCATCACTGGAAAGGAAAGGCTTTGCTGCTAGCAGGGCTTCCAGCATGGCTTATTGCATTACTTTCTTTTGCCTTTTTAGCCATTCTAATAACCACCACAATATTTTGTACCTTTACCCAACGCATTGATGTTCGTGGGGAAGTTATTACTTTACCTCATTCTGTCAATGTTTATGCGCCACAGCAAGGGTTTGTTATTTCCCAATATGCAAAAGTCGGTGACCTTGTCGCCAAAGGACAGTATTTATATGAAATTGACATCTCCCGAAATACAACAACAGGCAACGTCAGTACGGCGCAAATAGAAGTCATTAATGAAAAGATTGCGAACGCTGAAGATATCATCACCAAACTTTCTCATAATAAAGAAGAAACTCGCTTATCTTTAGATAAACAGCTAAAAACCATCAATGATTCGTTAAAAGAAACTAACCGCATGCTGGTTAATGCGCAGACTGGTTTAAAGAAAATGCATGATAATCTTTCCAGTTACGATAAATATCTTCGTGATGGCCTTATCACCAAAGATCAGTATAACTATCAGCATTCATTATACTTTCAACAACAGAGTACCTATCAGTCTTTGGTCAGTCAGAAAATGCAACTGGAATCCCAGGTAACCCAGTTAAATAGCGATAAAATCACAAAAACGGCAGATTTTGACAACCAAATATCATCTCAGGAAAACCAGATTAATGATTACAAAAACCAGTTGGTTGAATCAAATGCCAATGGTAATGTCATTATTAAAGCAACCACAGAAGGACGCATTGAATCGCTGGCTGTAACAAAAGGACAAATGGTCGACAAAGGCAGCAGTTTAGCGCAAATCAAACCCACTGGTGATATAGAATATTATCTTATTTTATGGTTACCTAATAATAGCATACCTTATGTCAAACCGGGTGATGTCATTAACATCCGCTATGATGCTTTCCCATCCGATAAATTTGGGCAATTCCCGGGAAAAATACTTTCAATATCTTCGGTCCCGACATCCCGACAGGAACTGTCTGAATACACTAATGTTAATAATGGAACGAATCAGCAGGAACTGGCACTCTATAAAACCATTGTCAAAATTGAAAACAAAACCTTTAATTACAATGGTAAAACGCTTTCGCTTTCGAATGGACTGAAGGCTCAAGCCGTTGTATTTCTCGAAGAGCGCCCACTTTATATGTGGATGTTTACCCCTGTGTATAAGATAACTCAAAGCATTACTGGGCCAATCCATGACTAACGAACTGTTCAAAACCATTGTTGCAAAGCTAAATTTTTCTCTGGTTAACAAAACGCCTGTTATTCTACAGTCAGAATCATCGGAATGTGGAGTTGCCTGTCTGGCGATGGTCTGTGGTTATTATGGGTTAAATATCGATTTATTTAATTTTCGTCAACGATTCGGTAGCCCCTCACAGGGCTCCTCACTGCTGTCTCTAAGCAAAACAGCCGAGCAGGCTGGTTTAAAAAACCGTGCGCTAGCGCTCGACCTCGATGAAATAAAACAGCTTAAGCTTCCCTGCATCATCCACTGGGGAATGAACCACTATGTAGTCCTTACAAAAGTAAAGAAAAACGGATTTGTGATTCACGATCCCGCGCTGGGTAAACGAATCATTGGCATCAGTGAGATGTCAAATAATTTTACCGGCGTTGCGCTTGAACTCTGGCCTGACCATAACTTCCAACAAGAGGAGGCGAAATCCCGTTTACGACTCCTGGATTTAATGCATAAAATTGTTGGTTTAAAATCGGCGCTGATTAAGATCTTTGCTTTCTCTGTTGTGGTAGAAGCGATTGGCCTCCTGTTGCCTATTGGTACACAGTTAGTAACTGACCATGTGATTATGGCGCACGATGAAAGTTTACTCTCTGTTATTTGTATTGGTTTAATATTTTTTACGCTATTCCGCACGTTTATTAGCATGCTCCGAGCATGGACGTCGTTAACGTTGAATACGTTGACAAACATTCAATGGAAAACAACGCTATTCGATCATTTGGCAAGTTTGCCATTATCTTTTTTCGAGAAAAGACACTTAGGTGATATCCAGTCTCGTTTCTCGTCTCTGGATACCATTCGTTCAATTTTTACCAACAGTATTGTCACTGGCATCATCGATTCGATAATGACGATCGGTTTGTTAGTCATGCTGACATTATATGGCGGCTGGTTAGTCTGGGTCGTCATTGGTTTTACCGTCTGCTATGCGATTATGCGCTTCGCTACCTATAGTTTTTATCGACGCGTAACGGAAGAGCAGGTCGTTAAAGGGGCGCGTGCTAACTCTCACTTTATGGAATCACTTTATGGCATTTCCACGATCAAAGCATTAAATTTAAAAGAACGACGCTCGCAGCATTGGCTGAATCTTAACGTTGATGCCAGTAACGCAGGTATTAAGCAAACTCGCTTTGATATGATGTTTGGTGGGATTAATACCTTTATCACCTCTATCGATCAGGTGGTGGTACTGTGGTTGGGTGCCATTATGGTAATTGATAATGAGATGACGCTCGGTATGTTTATGGCATTTAATGCTTATCGAGGCCAGTTTTCTCAACGTGCATCGAATCTCATTGATTTGGTGATGCAGCTTCGTATGCTCTCGCTTCATAATGAACGTCTATCTGAAATCGCCTTTAGCGAACCGGAAAAAGAACTTCCATCCCGACGTGTGTTTACAGCAAACACCGGCGTGAAACTTGAAGTCAGGAACCTGAGTTATCAATACGATCCTTTTTCACAACCCATTTTTACCAATCTGAATATAACGGTTGCCCCAGGCGAGTCTGTCGCGCTAATTGGCCCATCTGGCGTTGGCAAAACCACGCTGTTGAAAGTCATGTGCGGTTTGCTTTCACCTGACTCCGGCGAAATACTGGCGGATAATCTGGAGATTCAAAAAATTGGTTTAAATAACTATCGTCTCGGTATCGCCTGCGTACTTCAGGAGGATCGTCTCTTTTCAGGTTCACTTATCGATAATATCAGTGGTTTTGATGATAACCCCGATTTGGAATTCGTAATGGAATGTGCCAAACATTGCAACATCCATGATGAAATCATGAAGATGGCGATGGGATACGAAACCATTGTCGGCGAACTGGGGCTGGGCATTTCCGGCGGTCAAAAGCAGCGTATCCTGATCGCTCGTGCTTTGTACCGTAAACCGAGTATTCTGTTTATGGATGAGGCCACCAGTCACCTCGACTTAAAAAATGAGTCGGTCATCAATCAGTCGATTTCAGCGTTAAGTATCACCCGAATTATTGTCGCGCACCGGCCATCAACCATTGCATCAGCCGATCGCGTTATTGACCTCTCACAATCGAAGTCGATGGCTACCGCTTAATAAAGGAGAAGATTATGCAAGGAACGTTTATTGGTTTTAATACTGCAGGAATTACTTTTGAAGAGCGTTTCCTGGCGCTGTTACTTAAGGTCAAGAAAGCGAATGATACCTGTGAGATTTTCTATCTTCAGGCACCCGTATTATCCGACCTGCTTCTGATATTGCAAAGTAGAATGGCCTTAATTTTTCAGCGACTTGAAAATAAAGGCGAGGCTTACAAAGATGAGATTATCGCTTATAACGAAACACTCGTAACCCATATCCCCACGGTAGAAATGGCTGAAATACAACAGCCTTCTCCTGAGCGGCGTATAATGTCTATTACGCTTAAACCTGGTGAAACGCAGTCAACGCTGATCCTGGTATTTCAGGATGAGCAAATTAAGACGTTAACTATTGATGACCGACAGGTTGAAGCCCTGATAATCGGTATTCAACAGGCATTAAAAACAGTCGGCGATCAGGAACTTATCCAGTATTTAAGTTCAAATATGGATTTTTTAATGTGCTACAGCGTCGACTTAACTACTCAGCCGAATATTGATTACCAGCAGTATCCCCAGGAAGAATGGAAGCTAAACCTGTTTTCCCATTATCTGGGCGTGCTCTATTGCTGCGAGACGGACGAAGGCAAGAAAATTGTCTCCGGAGCGGTGGTAAAAACCAGTGCGCCACATTTATCTGAAATGGAAAACAGCGTGGTAGTACGCCTTATTGAGAAAAGCCCCAAGCTTAAGGCGATGCACACGGCGCTGGCGCCATGCCAAATCTTCAGTACCATTATTCCTTCCCAGCCAGGAAGAATGCTCAGCCTGGAAGAGTGTCTGCGTCCCCTGCATGCCTTCTATCTGGAGAAGAAAGCGGAGCTTAACGCCTGACCCTCTTCTACCGGTCACGCCTCTCTCTACGCTCGCAGAGAGAGGCATCGCGCATCAGTTCGGGCACTTATAAACCTGGCCGTTCATCTCGCTGTCGGTGGGCACAAAGCTCGACAACAGATTTTGCGTCGGGCTGCTGACGCCATAGATCACGTTGCCGCCCATGGCTGCCGCCTGGTTACGCAGGGCGTTAGCCGCACCGCGCATGGAGCCACCCTCATCGCCATTCTGGCCGGAGAGCCAGTTACTCTGTTTACCCGTCGCGGTCCCTAACAGCTGACACTCTGCGCCCGGCTTCTCCTGCACGAAGCGCACATTCTGGCCGGCAGAGGTTAATTCATTGCTGGAACTGCAACCTGCCAACAGTAAGGCTGCGCCGACAATCCCTGCTAAATATTTTACCTGCATGTTAATCCCCATGATCGATGAGCTGGACGCACTGGCCCGGATGTAAATCTGTCATCCTTCAAACTGCGTCGGCATGAGCCGCTTTCATTCCTTAGCCGGTCGCGCTAGTTAGTCGCTTCCGATACGGAGGTGCTTGCCGCTCTGATGCAGCTTAAATGATTTTTATGTATAAGCCTTATACTAAAAAGCGCGCCAAAAGAAAAACCCCCAGCCATTACTGGCCAGGGGTTTCTGCTTTTTTATGCCGTAGAGCGCACGATTACATCATGCCGCCCATACCGCCCATGCCGCCCATACCGCCAGCAGCACCTAAATCAGGCGCGTCGCCTTTCGGCAGGTCGGTCACCATGCACTCGGTGGTGATCATCAGGCCAGCCACGGAAGCCGCGTACTGCAGTGCAGAACGGGTGACTTTGGTTGGGTCCAGGATACCGAAGTCGATCATGTTGCCGTATTCTTCAGTTGCCGCGTTGTAACCGTAGTTACCGTCGCCGGCTTTCACGTTGTTCGCCACAACAGACGGCTCTTCACCGGCGTTGGACACGATCTGACGCAGCGGCGCTTCCATTGCGCGCAGCGCAACTTTGATACCGACGTTCTGATCTTCGTTCTGACCGGTCAGGCCAGCGAGTTTCGCTGCAACGCGAACCAGCGCTACGCCGCCGCCAGCCACCACGCCTTCTTCAACCGCAGCACGAGTGGCGTGCAGGGCATCGTCGACGCGTGCTTTTTTCTCTTTCATTTCAACTTCGGTTGCCGCGCCGACTTTGATTACGGCAACGCCGCCAGCCAGTTTAGCGACACGTTCCTGCAGTTTTTCACGGTCGTAGTCGGAGGTTGCTTCTTCGATCTGCTTACGGATCTGAGCAACGCGGCCCTGGATTGCGGATTCTTCGCCAACGCCATCGATGATGGTGGTGGTGTCTTTGTTGATAACCACGCGTTTCGCCTGGCCCAGGTCTTCCAGAGTCGCTTTTTCCAGCTCCATACCGATCTCTTCAGAGATAACGGTACCGCCAGTCAGCGTCGCGATATCCTGCAGCATGGCTTTACGACGGTCGCCGAAGCCCGGCGCTTTCACCGCAGCCACTTTCACGATGCCGCGCATGGTGTTAACCACCAGGGTCGCCAGCGCTTCGCCTTCAACGTCTTCAGCGATGATAACCAGCGGTTTGCCAGCTTTCGCTACGGCTTCCAGAACCGGCAGCATTTCGCGGATGTTGGAGATTTTTTTGTCAGCCAGCAGGATGAACGGGCTTTCCAGCTCAACGGCGCCGGTGTCCGGCTTGTTGATGAAGTACGGAGACAGGTAGCCGCGGTCGAACTGCATACCTTCAACCACGTCCAGTTCGTCTTCCAGACCGGTACCGTCTTCAACGGTGATCACGCCTTCTTTGCCGACTTTATCCATCGCTTCCGCGATCAGTTTACCGACGGTTTCGTCGGAGTTAGCGGAGATGGTACCTACCTGAGCGATAGCTTTGGAGTCAGAACACGGAACGGACAGCGCTTTCAGTTCTTCAACAGCGGCAACGACAGCTTTGTCGATACCACGTTTCAGATCCATCGGGTTCATGCCTGCAGCAACCGCTTTCAGGCCTTCGTTCACGATAGCCTGCGCCAGCACGGTTGCGGTGGTGGTACCGTCGCCTGCCGCGTCGTTCGCTTTAGAGGCAACTTCTTTCACCATCTGCGCGCCCATGTTTTCGAACTTGTCTTCCAGCTCGATTTCACGTGCAACGGAAACACCATCTTTGGTGATGGTCGGCGCGCCGAAGGATTTGTCCAGAACCACGTTACGGCCTTTCGGGCCCAGGGTCACTTTAACTGCATCTGCCAGTACGTTTACGCCGCGCAGCATTTTTACACGAGCGTCGTTACCGAATTTTACGTCTTTTGCTGCCATTTCTTATATTCCTCAAATTCGTTCAGGGTCGTGCGAATTAAGCTTCAACAATTGCCAGGATGTCGCTTTCGGACATGATCAGCACTTCTTCGTTGTCAATCTTCTCAGTCTTCACGCCGTAGCCATCGTTGAAAATCACGATGTCACCAACTTTAACGTCCAGCGGCTGCACGGTCCCGTTTTCCAGGATGCGGCCTTTACCGACAGCGATGATTTCGCCACGCGTTGACTTAGCTGCTGCAGAACCGGTCAGAACGATGCCGCCCGCAGATTTGGTTTCAACTTCTTTACGTTTGACGATCACACGATCATGTAACGGACGAATACTCATTGATAGCTCTCCTTCGAGAAAGTCATTATCAGTTATGGGTGACGCCGGGCCGAACGCGGTTTACCGGCTAGTGCAGAGAGAGATGGGGATGGCCATTTCCCGCTTCAAGGGCAAAATTAAAAAAAAATTTTTACCTTTGCGCTGGCGCGCAAAAAGCGGCGCCACCGGGCAACCGGTCATAAGGAAAAGCGATTGTGATACTCTCTTTCTTTTCACTGGCGCAGGATGGAATCATGAGTGGTTTAAAACAGGAGTTAGGGCTGGGACAGGGAGTCGGGTTGCTTTCCACCTCACTGCTGGGCACCGGCGTTTTCGCCGTTCCGGCGCTGGCGGCGCTGGTCGCTGGCGATAACAGCCTGTGGGCATGGCCGTTGCTTATCCTTCTTGTTTTTCCGATTGCCATCGTCTTCGCCCTGCTGGGCCGCCATTTCCCCAGCGCGGGCGGCGTGGCCCACTTTGTCGATATGGCCTTTGGCCCACGTCTGGCCAGCGTCACCGGCTGGCTGTTTTTATCGGTTATCCCGGTCGGACTCCCCGCCGCCCTGCACATCGCCACCGGCTTCGGCCAGGCGCTGTTCGGCTGGCATGATGCGCAGCTGCTGCTGGCGGAGCTGGGTACCCTGGCCATCGTCTGGTGGATCGGTTCACGTGGCGCCAGCTCCAGCGCCAACCTGCAGACGCTGGTTGCCGTGCTGATCGTGGCGCTGATTGTCGCCGTCTGGTGGCGCGGCGGGATAAGTCCGGCGCAGATCCCCTTCCCCGCCCCGGCGGAGATCGACCGCGGCCAGCTCTTCTCCGCGCTGTCGGTGATGTTCTGGTGCTTTGTCGGCCAGGAAGCCTTTGCCCACCTCGCCTCGGAGTTTAAACACCCCGAGCGCGATTTTCCTCGCGCGCTGATGATAGGCCTGCTGCTTGCCGGTTCGGTCTACTGGGCCTGCACCGTGCTGGTGTTGCACTTCCACGCCTTTGGCGTGGAGATGGCGGCGGCGGCGTCATTACCGAATATCGTGGTCCGCCTGTTCGGCGTCGAAGCGCTGTGGGTGGCCTGCGTCATCGGTTACCTCGCCTGTTTCGCCAGCCTCAACATCTATATTCAGAGCTTCGCCCGCCTGGTCTGGTCGCAGGCGCAGCATAAGCCACAGAGCTACCTCGCGAGGCTGTCGCCGCGGCAGATCCCACGCAACGCCCTCAACGCCGTGCTGGGCTCCTGCGTGGTCAGCACCTTGTGTATCTATTTTCTCGATATCAATCTGGACGCGCTGATCGTCTATGCCAACGGCATTTTCATCATGATCTATCTGCTGTGCATGCTGGCGGGCTGTCGTTTGCTGCGCGGGCGCTATCGGCTGCTGGCGGCGGTGGGCAGCATTCTCTGTCTGCTGCTGCTGGCGATGGTCGGCTGGAAGAGTCTGTACGCGCTGGTGATGCTGGCGGTGCTGTGGTTGTTTTTACCGAGACGTAAGCTGGCGACAGGAAGCGCATAGGCGCAAAAAGAAAGCGGCCCGGTCGCGTCTGCAGACCGGGCCGATAAACGTTAATCGCGGCGATCGTCCTTGTGGTCCAGACGGTCGCGCTGTTCATCCTTGCGCTGGTATTCCCCTTCGAAGGTCTCTCCGCCGCCAGTCCCGGCGCTAAAGCCGCCACCCGGCATCCGGCTGAAGCGCAAATGCGGCATCAGCTTCATCGTCAGGTGCTTCTGCACCGGGGGCAAAAGCAGCAGCAGGCCGAGGAAGTCGGTAAAGAACCCCGGGATCAACAGCAGCAGGCCAGCGATAATCAGCGAGACGCTCTTGATCATCTCCGCCGCCGGGCTCTCGCCCGCGGCCATCTTCTGCTGCATCAGCAGGAAGTTTTTGAAGCCCTGGTTGCGCACCAGCGACATCCCCACCACCGAGCTAAAGATCACCAGGATCAGCGTCATAAAGACGCCCAACACGTGCGCGACCTGGATAAAGATCGATATCTCAATGTAAACGTAAAGAAAAAAGGCAATAAACGGAATCCAACGCACCGGCGTCTCCTTCATCGACAGGCGCCGAATTCGGCCCCCGTAGTCATCAATTTGCTGATCGCATCCCACTAAGATGGGGATGCTGAGCGCCTTTTCAATCAGCGGAAATGCTTATTTTTTCCAAGAATAGGAAAGCGGTGACCCATTTCACAGATTAATAAATCTTCTCACACCCGCGATGTAATAAGTGATCAAGCTTACTGATATTCGCTATCATCAGCATATGATCTTGGGCACCGGGCCGGTTAAGGAAATAATCGTCGGCCAGAAAATATACTGAATCCTGGATATTCTGTGTATTTGGTGAATTCATTGGCAGCTTGAAAAGAAGGTTCACATGTTAAACAACATTCGTATCGAAGAAGATCTGTTGGGCACCAGGGAAGTTCCCGCGGACGCTTACTACGGCGTTCATACTCTGCGAGCGATTGAAAACTTCTACATTAGCAACAGCAAAATCAGCGACATACCAGAATTCGTGCGCGGCATGGTGATGGTGAAGAAAGCCGCCGCGCTGGCGAACAAGGAGCTGCAGACCATTCCTAAAAGCGCGGCAAATGCGATTATCGCCGCCTGTGACGAAGTCCTGAATAACGGCAAATGCATGGACCAGTTCCCGGTCGATGTCTTCCAGGGCGGGGCCGGCACCTCCGTAAACATGAACACCAACGAAGTCCTGGCAAACATCGGCCTCGAGCTGATGGGCCACCAGAAAGGCGAATACCAGTACCTGAACCCAAACGATCACGTCAACAAATGCCAGTCCACCAACGATGCCTACCCGACCGGGTTCCGCATTGCGGTGTATGCCTCTATCCTCAAGTTAATCGATGCGATTAAGCAGCTGGGCGAAGGTTTCCAGGCGAAAGCCGAGGAGTTCCAGGACATCCTCAAGATGGGCCGCACCCAGCTGCAGGACGCGGTGCCGATGACCCTCGGTCAGGAGTTCCATGCCTTCAATGTGCTGCTCAATGAAGAGACCAAAAGCATTCTGCGCACCGCGGAGCTGCTGCTGGAAGTGAACCTTGGCGCAACCGCCATCGGCACACGCCTCAACACCCCGGACGGTTATCAACAGCTGGCGGTGCAGAAGCTGGCGGAAGTGAGCAACTTACCGGTCGTTCCGGCGGAAGATCTGATTGAAGCCACCTCGGACTGCGGGGCGTACGTCATGGTTCACAGCTCGCTGAAACGCCTGGCGGTGAAACTGTCCAAGATCTGTAACGACCTGCGCCTGCTCTCTTCCGGACCGCGCGCGGGCCTCAACGAAATTAACCTGCCTGAGCTGCAGGCTGGCTCTTCTATTATGCCGGCGAAGGTTAACCCGGTGGTGCCGGAGGTGGTCAACCAGGTCTGCTTTAAAGTGATCGGCAACGACACCACGGTGACCATGGCCTCCGAAGCCGGGCAGCTGCAGCTGAACGTGATGGAACCGGTGATCGGCCAGGCGATGTTCGAGTCTATCCACATTCTGACCAACGCCTGCTACAACCTGCTGGAGAAATGCGTCAACGGCATTACCGCCAACAAAGCGGTGTGCGAAGGTTACGTCTATAACTCCATCGGCATCGTCACCTACCTCAACCCGTTTATCGGCCACCACAATGGCGATATCGTCGGCAAGATCTGCGCCGAAACCGGGAAGAGCGTGCGGGAAGTGGTGCTGGAGCGTGGGCTGCTGACGGCGGCGGAGCTGGATGACATTTTCTCCGCGCAAAACCTGATGCATCCCGCTTATAAAGCGAAGCGTTATACCGATGAAAGCGAACAGTAATCTTTCCGGATAGTCATTCAAAGGCATGTCAGCGATGACATGCCTTTTTGCTTTTTAGTTTTACTAAAATACAACAATCCAATATCAACTTGTTAAAAAACAAGGAAGGCATATATGTTTGGTGCAGAACTGGTTATTGTCCTGCTGGCGATTTATCTCGGCGCCCGGCTCGGCGGCATCGGTATCGGCTTTGCCGGTGGCCTTGGCGTCCTTGTCCTGACGCTTATTTTTCAAATTAAACCGGGTGCGATCCCCTTCGACGTTATTGAAATCATTATGGCGGTGATTGCCGCTATCGCCGCCATGCAGGTCGCAGGCGGAATGGATTACCTGGTCAGCCTCGCCGAACGGATGCTGCGTCGCCACCCGAAATATATTACCTTCCTTGCCCCGCTGGTGACCTGGTTTATGACCGTGCTCGCCGGCACCGGCCATACCGCCTTCTCCACGCTGCCGGTGATCACCGAAGTGGCCAAAGAGCAAGGCATCCGTCCGTCCCGTCCGCTGTCGATTGCGGTGGTGGCCTCCCAGATAGCGATCACCGCTTCGCCCATCTCCGCCGCGGTGGTGTTCTTTGCCGGGATCCTGGAGCCGCTGGGCGTTAGCTACCTGACGCTGCTGGCCATCTGTATTCCGGTCACCCTGCTGGCGGTGATGCTCACCGCTATCGTCTGCAATTTCCTCGGCTGCGAACTGAAAGACGACCCGGTTTACCAGGAGCGGCTGGCCAAGGGTGAGGTCAGACTGCGCGGCAGCCAGGTGTTTGAGCTGAAGCCGCACGCCAAACGTTCCGTTCTGCTGTTTCTGATCGGCATCGTGGCGGTGATGTTCTACGCCACGGCCATCAGCGATACCGTCGGTCTGATCAAAAACCCGGTACTACCGCGTAACGAGGCGATCGTGGTGTTTATGCTGACCATCGCCACGCTGATCAGCATCACCTGCAAAATCGACACCGGCGAAGTGCTCAACGCCAGCACCTTTAAGTCCGGCATGAGCGCCTGCGTCTGCGTACTCGGCGTCGCCTGGCTGGGGGATACCTTCGTTAAAGCGCATATCAGCGATATCCAGGCCGTGGCCGGCGACCTGCTGCATAACTACCCGTGGCTGCTGGCGGTGGTGCTGTTCTTTGCCGCCACGCTGCTCTACTCGCAGGCGGCCACCACCAAAGCGCTGATGCCCGCCGCGCTGATGCTGGGCGTGAGCCCTCTCACGGCCATCGCCTCGTTTGCCGCCGTCTCCGCCCTTTTCGTTCTGCCGACCTACCCCACCCTGCTGGCGGCGGTCGAAATGGATGACACCGGCTCCACCCGCATCGGTAAATACGTCTTCAACCACGCCTTCCTGATCCCCGGCGTCATCGCCATTACGCTGTGCGTGATCCTCGGGTTTATTTTTGGCGGCATCATGCTGTAAATCTCTTCAAATTCGGGCCAGATCCTGGCCCGTTTCGTTAATCCTCCCCACCTTGCGTGCTATAGTGCCTCTTTTCGCTGATACGAGGTTCATGATGACTACGCCTGATGCTGTTGTTGTGCTCTGTACCGCGCCGGATGAAGCGACCGCCCAGGATCTGGCGGCAAAAGCGCTGGCCGAAAAGCTGGCCGCCTGCGCCACGCTCCTGCCGGGCGCCACCTCGCTCTATTACTGGGAAGGGAAGCTGGAGCAGGAGTATGAAGTTCAGATGCTGTTCAAAACCGATCTTGCCCATCAGCAGGCGCTGCTGGACTGCCTGAAGTCTCACCACCCGTATCAAACCCCTGAACTGCTGGTTCTGCCCGTCACGTATGGAGACAACGATTACCTCTCATGGCTTACCGCATCTTTACGCTGATCCTGCTGCTGTGCAGCGCGTCAGCCACCGCCGGGTTATTCGACGCGCCGGGGCGCTCGAACTTTGTGCCTGCTGACCAGGCCTTCGCCTTTGACTTTCAGCAGCAACAGCATGACCTCAACCTGAGCTGGCAAATCAAGGATGGTTACTATCTTTATCGTCAACAATTTACCTTCCGCGCCGCCGGGGCGACGATCGCCGAACCGGCGCTGCCGGCGGGCGAGTGGCATGAGGATGAGTTTTACGGCAAAAGCGAGATCTTTCGTCAGCGCCTGACTGTCCCGGTCACGGTGAAGCAGGCGGACAAAGACGCCACCCTCACCGTCACCTGGCAGGGCTGCGCCGATGCCGGATTCTGTTATCCGCCGGAGACCAAAGTGATCCCGCTGAGCGCCGTGCTGGCGGCTTCGGCAGATGGCCGGGCGACCACCATTGCCCCTGCGCCGCCGGCGAGCAGCCGTCCGGCGTTCAACCCGCCGCTGCCGGTTGAGCCGCGTCCGGCCCCGGAGGTCGCCACTTCACCTGCGCCTGCCTCAGCGCCGCCCGCTGACGCCCCCGCCCGCCTGCCTTTCACCGCCCTGTGGGCGCTGCTGATAGGCATTGGTATCGCCTTCACCCCCTGCGTGCTGCCGATGTATCCGCTGATTTCCGGCATCGTGCTGGGCGGCAAACAGCGGCTTTCCACCGCGCGCGCCCTGCTGCTGGCCTTTATTTATGTCCAGGGGATGGCCTTAACCTATACCGCGCTGGGGCTGGTGGTGGCCGCCGCCGGGCTGCAGTTCCAGGCGGCCCTGCAGCACCCGTATGTGCTGGTGGGTCTGTCGGCAGTGTTTATACTGCTGGCGCTTTCCATGTTCGGCCTGTTCACACTACAGCTGCCCTCCTCGCTGCAGACCCGGCTGGCGCTGCTCAGCAATAAACGCCAGGGCGGCTCGCCCGGCGGAGTCTTTGCGATGGGCGCTATTGCCGGGCTGATCTGCTCCCCCTGCACCACTGCGCCGCTGAGCGCCATCCTGTTATATATCGCCCAGAGCGGTAATCTGTGGCTGGGCGGCGGCACGCTGTACCTCTACGCGCTGGGTATGGGCCTGCCGTTGATTCTCGTCACCGTGTTTGGCAACCGTCTGCTGCCGAAGAGCGGCCCGTGGATGAGCCATGTGAAGACCGCCTTCGGATTCGTGATCCTGGCTCTGCCCGTTTTCCTGCTGGAGCGCATCCTCGGCGACCAGTGGGGATTACGTCTGTGGTCAATGCTTGGCGTCGCCTTCTTCAGCTGGGCGTTTATCACCTCGCTGGGCGCGACCCGGCCGTGGATGCGGCTGGCGCAAATCATTCTTCTTGCCGCCGCGCTGGTTAGCGCCCGTCCGCTGCAGGACTGGGCGTTTGGCGCCCCGGCGCCCGAGCAGCAGGCGCATCTGTCCTTCACCCGCGTCAGCTCGGTGACCGAGCTTGATCGGGCGCTGGCGCAGGCAAAAGGCCAGCCGGTGATGCTCGATCTCTACGCCGACTGGTGTGTAGCCTGCAAAGAGTTTGAAAAATACACCTTTCGTTCACCTGACGTGCAGCAGGCGCTGAAAGGCGTCGTGTTATTACAGGTTGATGTGACAAAAAACAGTCCGCAAGACGCCGCGCTGCTGAAGCGCCTGCAGGTGCTCGGTCTGCCGACGATCCTGTTCTTCAACGCGCAGGGCCAGGAACAACCCGACCGGCGGGTCACCGGCTTTATGGATGCTGCGGCATTCAGCGCCCATTTGCGCGATTGGCAAGCGTGAGCGACACTTTAGGAGGAAAGATGGAGGAGAACACCGTGCTACGTGAAGACGTCCTGGCAGAAGCCATTAAAATTCTTGAAATTGAAGGTATCGCCAACACGTCGCTGGAGATGGTCGCTGAGCGCGTGTCCTGTCCGACGAGCGACCTGAAACGCTTCTGGCCCGATCGCGAAGCGCTGCTCTACGACGCGCTTCGCTATCTGAGCCACCAGGTGGATGCCTGGCGCCGTCAGCTGCTGCTGGACGACACCTTAAGCGCAGAGCAAAAGCTGCTGGCGCGCTATAGCGCGCTTACCACCTGCGTCAGCAACCAGCGCTACCCCGGCTGTTTATTTATCGCCGCCTGCACCTTCTATCCGGATGCCCAGCACCCGATCCACCAGCTGGCGGAACAGCAGAAGCAGGCTTCGCTGGCCTACACCCATGAGCTACTGACCCAGCTGGAGGTGGATGATCCGGAAATGGTCGCCAAGCAGATGGAGCTGATTGTCGAGGGCTGTCTGAGCCGTCTGCTGATCAAGCGTAGCCAGACGGATGTCGATACGGCGCGGCGGCTGGCAGAAGATATTCTGCGCTTCGCCCAGTGCCGTATGGGCGGGGCCTTAACCTGATTCTGATATCCTAACCGCCACGTCGCGCCTATAATTTCCCCCTCACTGATTGCTGACAGGGATTGATATGCGCGCGTTCTTCTGGGCTGCCTGGCTGGGGCTGTGCTCCACACCTCTGCTGGCGGCGCCCCTGCAAGGTTTTTCCTTTGCGCAAAAAGACTGGGAGCTCGCCTGCGATAACACTGGCACCTGCCGGGCGGCAGGTTACGGCGTCCGCATGGGCGAGGTCAGCGTGCTGTTGACCCGCAACGCCGGCAGCGAACAGCACCTCACCGCTACGGCCACCTTCGCGCAGATCGAACACGATATCCCCGCCGACTCCACCGCCAGCCTGCTGATCGACGACCGGGACCTCGGCTCGCTGGATGCCGTGGATGACAGCCACTTCCGTCTGGACAGCGATCAGACCTCCGCCGTGCTGCAGGCCCTGGCGAACCAGCGCAAAATCGAATTCACGCTTAACGGCCAGCACCTGCCGCTTTCCAGCGCCGGCAGCCGCGAGGTGCTGAGTAAAATGGATGCGTTTCAGCGACGAACCGGCACCGCCGACGCGCTGCTGGATAAAGGCGACGCGGGCGACGATGCCATTTTGCCCGCTGCCCCCGCCCCGGAAATCATCGCCGCGCCGGTGATCCACAACGCGCAACCTGTACCGCTGAGCATGCTCCAGCGCCAGAAGCTGTTGCCCGCCCTGACGCCGCTGCTGAACCAGCGCTGTGAAGACTGGCAGAACCCGGCCATTCCGGCGGCAGAGCGCCAGATCACCCTCACCGCGCTGGATAAAACCCATTCGCTGGCGCAGGCGCTCTGCTGGCGAGCGCCCTATAACGATGGCTATGCCCTGTGGCTGGTCGATAACGCCCAGTTGAGCAAACCGCGGCTGCTCACTACCGAGGCCTCCAGCTACGCCAACGGCACGCTGGTCTTCCTGCACAAAGAGCGGGGCATGGCCGACTGCGTAACCGGCGAGACGCGCGTCTGGGAGGGTAAAACCTTCGTTCCCAGCCTGAAGTACAGCACCGGTATGTGCCGGGAAATCACCCCGGGCGGCACCTGGATGCTGCCGACCTTTGTCAGCCAGGTGATCCCGAAGCAGCAGAAAGAAGCGGATAACCTGGCCCTGCGAACGCTGTACAACGCGGTGCTGAAAGCGCAAAAAAGCGATCCGGAACTGGCGCTGAACCGGGTCGCCGAGCAGTTTCCGTTAACCGGCCATATTACCGACTTCACGCTCACTTACGCCGATGACAGCCTGGTGACGACCAGCAAACCATCCCCGGATATCAGCGATGACGAGTGGCAGGCGTTTCTGCGCTCCGCAATTAGCGCAGATTCAGAAAACGGCAAAGTCAGCTTTACGCTTATCGACCTCGACGGCGACGGCAAACGCGATCTGATCATCGACAGCTACGTGGGCGGCACCGGGCTCTTCAGCTACACCGGGGTACTCCGGCGCGGCGATGATGATTTTGCCGCCGTCAACGATAGCGACAGTGATAACGGCGATGATTTCGATGCCGGGGTGCCCGGCGCCCTCTTTTCGATCAATGGCCGCGGGGCTAACCAATGGAACCACTGGGTCAAAATCAACGGCCAGGTGTATGCCCTGTGGTACAACGGCCAGTTTGGCGAAGATAATCTCTATCTGCTGCGCCCGTTCAGCACCGCCAGCCAGACGCCCGCGGTGACGGTTCGCTATCGCTATACGCTGAACAGCATCCGCTCCCCGGAGAAAGACCAACCGCTGACCCCCAGCCTGAGCGACAGCGATAAAGCGGATCTGCTGCGCTCGCTGGAGGTGATGCAGGGCAACCTGCTGAAAGACAAACCCGCCAGCGACAACGATGCGCCGATCTGCCCCATTCCGCCCGGCGCCTCCGCCGACGAGGCGGACAACTATTACAGCGGCGTTGCCGTTAACTATATCTATGAGACGGTGGCCTATATTCCGGTCTGGCTGAACGGAAAATGTTATATCGGCACCATTTTCAGCCATCATGGCGCCTATCGTCACGGCGTGGATGCGGAAATTACGCTGAGCTCGCCGCGGGAAGATGAAGAGGTCATTGGTGATTACCTGATCTCCGGGTTGCGCCACGTTATCTCCGTCACCAGCGGCTGGAAAAGTCGTGAAGGCGATAACGGCATGCAGTGATATTGAGTCAAAATGCGCCTTTGAACGCGGAATTGCCGCAAAGATAAGCAATCGACAAGTAATTTAAGAAATTTGGTTGACGGGGTGGGCGGATTACGGTTTAATGCGCCCCGTTGCCCGGATAGCTCAGTCGGTAGAGCAGGGGATTGAAAATCCCCGTGTCCTTGGTTCGATTCCGAGTCCGGGCACCACTTATTCAGAGAACCCAGCCTATGGCTGGGTTTTTGCTTTTCTACATCCGGACTTTTTCATCGAACTCCACTCTATGATCCCCTGCCCGGCGGCGCTGCGCTTGCGCGGGCCTACGCTGTTTGAGCCTGCGGGAGGAGCCGTAGGCCGGATAAGGCATTGATGCCGCCATCCGGCATAACCGCGGGTACGGCGTCTGATGTATATCGCCCGGCGACGCTGCGCTTGCGCGGG
>NZ_JBEAJL010000024.1:0-42129 GCF_040065275.1 Klebsiella sp. JB_Kp042 | reverse complement strand
ACAGCAGGCACAGAGCCGATTTTGTGCCGGGTGGCGGCTGCGCCTTACCCGGCCTGGAGGGGCCTCTCCCAGGTCTACACCTCGTCGCCCCGGCAAGCGCCGCGCCGCCGGGGAGATCTGATTTACTGCTCAGTGACAACCTGCAGCGCGGTTTTACGCACCCGCGCGTACCACACCACCGTCAGCAGCCCGAGCCAGACCAGGCCGGCGATCAGCGCCATCCGCGTCTCGGCAAACATCCCCAGCACAGCGATGACCAGCCCCATAAACAGCAGCGTTAACAGCGGCGCCACCGGCCAGAACGGAACGGGGAAGGCAATCTGGCTGCGCTCTTCGGCAGACAAACTACGGCGCATGGCGAAATGGGACAGCAGGATCATCAGCCATACCCACACCGTGGCGAATGCCGCCAGCGAAGCAATCAGCACAAATACCTGCTCGGGGATCAGATAGTTCAGCACCACCGCCGCCAGCAGCGCGCCGCCCATGACCACCACCGTCATCCAGGGTACGCCGTTGCTGGCGATGCGCTGGAAGCTTTTCGGCGCCAGCCCCTCCTTCGACATGCCGTACATCATGCGTCCGGCGCCGAAGATATCGCTGTTAATCGCCGAGATGCTGGCGCTGATCACGATGATGTTAAGGATTGTCGCCGCCGCCGGGATCCCCAGACCGTCGAAAATCAGCACAAACGGACTCCCCTGCTCGCCAAAGCTGTTCCACGGGAAAATCGCCATCAGCACCGCCAGGGTGCAGACGTAGAACAGGATAATGCGCAGCGGAATGGTATTGATGGCCTGCGGGATGACCTTCTTCGGATCCTTCGCTTCCGCGGCGGTGACGCCGATAATCTCCACCCCGCCGAAGGCGAACATCACGATGCCAAGCGAAGCGATAACGCCCTGCCAGCCGTTAGGGGCAAAGCCGCCGTGGCTCCAGAGATTTTCCAGCCCGGTGGCCGGGAAGCTATGGCCGAAACCAAAGAAGATGATCCCCGCCCCCGCCAGCATCATGGCGATAATCGCCACCACCTTCACCAGCGACAGCCAGAACTCCATCTCGCCGAACACCCGCACGTTGCACAGGTTCATGGCGCCGATAAAGAAGATGATGCTGAGGATCCAGATCCAGCGCGGGACATCGGGATACCACAATCCCATATAGATGCCGAAGGCGGTCACGTCGGCCAGGGCGACGATCACCATTTCAAAAGTGTAGGTCCAGCCGGTAATAAACCCGGCCAGCGGGCCGAGATACTGGCGGGCATAGCTGCCGAAGGAGCCGGAAACCGGGTTGCGCACCGCCATCTCGCCCAGCGCGCGCATGACGATAAACACCGCCGCGCCGCCAATCAAATAGGCCAGCAGCACCGCCGGGCCCGCCGCCTTGATGGCGGAAGCCGAGCCATAGAACAGCCCGGTGCCGATCGCGGAGCCGAGCGCAATAAATCGAATGTGCCGGGCATTGAGCCCGCGCAGCAGATGTGGCTTGTGTTGTTGTTGCATATACAGGTGTCCTGGTTTTTTTATTTGACGACAAATATGCGATGTAGGGCGGTCGGGGGAATGATTTCCCCCGACGCGGGTACAGAGAACAACGGTGATTAGTGCAGGCCTGGCAGTACGGCAGGCAGCAGACGCGTCAGGTGACGGGCCGCCAGAAGCGCAATGGCATTATCGATATCCGGGGCGAAGTAGCGATCCTGCGTATAGTGAGGGACGCGTTCGCGCAGCAGATGGCGCGCCTCTTCCAGCAGCGGGCTGGTGGTCAGCCCTTCGCGCATATCCAGCCCCTGCGCCGCCGCCAGCCACTCGACGGCCAGTACGCCGCGGGTGTTCTCGGCCATCGCCCACAGGCGGCGACCGGCCGCCGGCGCCATCGAGACGTGATCTTCCTGGTTGGCGGAGGTCGGCAGGCTGTCGACGCTGTGCGGGTGCGACAGCGCTTTGTTTTCACTGGCCAGCGCCGCCGCCGTGACCTGGGCAATCATAAACCCGGAGTTCACCCCGCCGTTTTTGACGAGGAACGGCGGCAGCTGCGACATATGGCTGTCCATCATCAGCGCGATGCGACGCTCGGAGAGCGAGCCGATTTCGGCAATCGCCAGCGCGATATTATCCGCCGCCATCGCCACCGGCTCGGCGTGGAAGTTACCGCCGGAGATCACGTCATTCTCGGCGGCGAAGACCAGCGGGTTATCGGACACCGCGTTGGCTTCGGCCAGCAGCACCTCAGCCGCCTGGCGGATCTGGGTCAGGCAGGCGCCCATCACCTGCGGCTGACAGCGCAGGGAGTACGGGTCCTGCACCTTGCTGCAGTTATGGTGCGACAGCGAGATCGCGCTGTCGTCGGTCAGCAGATGGCGATACAGCGCCGCCGCGTCAATCTGCCCGCGCTGGCCGCGCACTTCATGGATGCGCGCATCAAACGGACGACGGGAGCCCAGCGCCGCTTCGGTGGTTAACGCCCCGCAGACGACCGCGGAGGCGAACAAATCTTCGGCTTCGAACAGACCGCGCAGGGCAAAAGCGGTCGACGCCTGGGTGCCGTTGAGCAGCGCCAGCCCCTCTTTCGCCGCCAGGGTAATCGGCTCCAGCCCCGCCTGGCGCAGCGCTTCGGTGGCCGGCAGCCAGTCGCCGCCGCGTACCCGCGCTTTACCTTCGCCAAGCAGGGTCAGCGACATATGGGCCAGCGGCGCGAGGTCGCCGGAGGCGCCGACGGAGCCTTTCGCCGGGATCCACGGCGTCACGCCGGCATTCACCAGGCCAATCAGCGCCTGGATCACGCTCAGGCGGATCCCTGAGAATCCGCGGGACAGACTGTTAATCTTCAGCACCATAATCAGGCGCGCCAGGTCATCGTCCAGCGGCTCGCCAACGCCCGCCGCATGGGACAGCACCAGCGAACGCTGCAGGTTCTCCAGATCTTCCGTCGAGATACGGGTCTGCGCCAGCAGGCCAAAACCGGTGTTGATGCCGTAGGCGGTCCGCCCTTCGGCAAGGATAGCGTTGACGCAGGCCACGCTCTCGTCAATGGCGGCAAACGCGCCGCTGTCGAGGGTAATATTCACCGGGTGGCTGTAGATGTCGCGGAGCTGCGACAGGCTGAGTTGACCCGGGATCAGAGTTAAAGATTTCATTTCGCGTTCCCCTGCGTTGCCGCCACCATCGGAAGATTCAGACCCTGTTCTGCCGCGCATTCAATGGCAATCTCGTACCCCGCGTCGGCATGACGCATCACGCCGGTGGCCGGGTCGTTGTGCAGGACGCGGGCGATACGCGCTGCCGCTTCATCGGTGCCATCGCAGACGATAACCATCCCGGAGTGTTGCGAGAAGCCCATGCCTACCCCGCCGCCGTGGTGCAGCGACACCCAGGTCGCGCCGCTGGCGGTGTTGAGCAGCGCATTCAGCAGCGGCCAGTCAGAGACCGCGTCAGAGCCGTCGCGCATCGCTTCGGTTTCGCGGTTCGGGCTGGCGACGGAGCCGGAGTCAAGATGATCGCGGCCAATCACGATCGGCGCGGAGACTTCGCCGCTGCGCACCATTTCGTTAAACGCCAGGCCCAGCTTCTGCCGCCATTCCAGACCGACCCAGCAGATACGCGCCGGCAGTCCCTGGAAGCTTATGCGCTCGCGCGCCATATCCAGCCAATGGTGCAGATGCTTATCATCCTTGATGATCTCTTTCACTTTCGCGTCAGTCTTGTAGATATCCTGCGGATCGCCGGAGAGCGCCACCCAGCGGAACGGACCGATACCGCGGCAGAACAGCGGGCGGATATAGGCCGGCACGAAGCCCGGGAAATCGAAGGCGTTGCTGACGCCCACTTCCTGAGCCATCTGGCGAATGTTGTTACCGTAGTCGAAAGTCGGCACCCCCATCTCATGGAAGGCCAGCATCGCCTGCACGTGGTCGGCCATCGAGCGTTTCGCCGCCAGAATGGTGCCCTGCGGATCGGATTCAGCTTTCTGCTGATACGCTTCCCAGCTCCAGCCTTTCGGCAGATAGCCGTGCAGCGGGTCGTGGGCGCTGGTCTGGTCGGTGACCATATCCGGGCGCACGCCGCGTTTCACCAGCTCCGGCACGATCTCCGCGGCGTTGCCGCACAGCGCGATGGAGATAGCCCGGCCTTCGGCGGTGTATTTCTTGATACGCGCCAGGGCGTCATCCAGAGAAGTGGCTTGTTCGTCCACGTAGCGGGTGCGCAGACGGAAATCGATGCGGCTCTGCTGGCATTCAATATTCAGCGAGCAGGCGCCGGCCAGCGTCGCGGCCAGCGGCTGCGCGCCGCCCATGCCGCCCAGCCCGGCGGTTAGCACCCAGCGGCCTTTCAGGCTGCCCTGATAGTGCTGGCGACCGGCTTCGACGAAGGTTTCGTAGGTGCCCTGGACGATGCCCTGGCTGCCAATGTAGATCCAGCTGCCGGCGGTCATCTGGCCGTACATCGCCAGCCCTTTGGCATCCAGCTCGTTAAAGTGTTCCCAGGTCGCCCAGTGCGGAACCAGGTTGGAGTTAGCGATCAGCACGCGCGGCGAGTGTTCATGGGTTTTGAAAACGCCCACTGGCTTGCCGGACTGGACCAGCAGGGTCTCGTCGCTTTCCAGGTTCTTCAGCGCCTTCACGATAGCGTCATAGCATTCCCAGTTGCGCGCTGCGCGACCAATACCGCCATAGACCACCAGTTCGTGCGGGTTTTCGGCGACATCGGGATCGAGGTTATTCATTAACATACGCAGCGGGGCTTCGGTCAACCAGCTCTTCGCGGTCAGCGTCGTGCCTCTTGGCGCACGGACGTCCAGCTGGCGATATTTGCTTTGCGACATCGGGGTTTCTCCTGACAATGAACGTTGTTTACGTAGATACATATACTTGTATATACAAGCATACGCAAGCCAGGATTTAACAGAAATGATACAATTTTGTTATATTGCGTCAGCAATCACGTTTTGCTGACGCCAGCGTGGATCAGGAGCCAAAGCGGCCCTGCAGACGATAGCGGCTACCGGGAAACAGCAAGCGCGCGTGGGAGACGATGTGGGTTGTCGACCAGGTGCGGCGGCGGATCAGCAGGCAGGGATCGTGGGCGTGAATATGCAGCAGCGCGCACTCTTCCGCCGTGGCCTGCACCGCTTCAACAATATGTTCACCTTCTGTTAACGGGGCGATCAGCGACAGATAATCATGGGGCGTGGTGGCGGTATAATCCTGCTGGAGATAGTCCGGCACCACCGCGGCATTAACGCAGCGATCTTCGATTTGCACCGGCACCTCGTTTTCGTAATGCACCATCAGCGAGTGAAAGATGCGGGTGCCTTCCGCTACGCTGAGCGCCGCCGCCTGAATATGATCCGCCCGGGTCTCCTCCAGCAGCAGTACCTCGCAGCGGTGCTGATGGTGACGGGCAATAATTTCTTCGGCAATGCTGCGCACCTCAAACAGCGCCGACTGCCCTTTCGGCTCGGCGACAAAGGTCCCCACCCCTTGCAACCTGACCAGCAGGCCTTCATCCGTTAGCTCGCGCAGCGCGCGGTTGATGGTCATCCGGCTGAAGCCGAACTGGGCCACCAGCTCCGCTTCGGAAGGGATACGGTCATGCGGTCGCCAGACGCCGCTGTGAATTTTTTCACCGATAGCCTGCTTCACCTTCTCATAAAAAGGCGCGGGCGCGGAACGGGGTTGCTGTGAAAACATAGCCTGGCTTTCCTTTTGCAAAATGGGCGGCGAAACACCCAGAATATACCGGAATGGCTACTGCCACCAATGGACGATTTGCCATGCCAGACGGGCGGCCGCGCGGGCGCCCTGACCGTCAATGTCAAACTGCGGGTTGAACTCCACCAGATCCACCGCCTGCAGCTTACCGCTGCGGCACAGCGGCTCAACGATGCGCAGCAGGGTCGCCAGCGGCACGCCCAGCGCCGCCGGGGCCGACACCGCCGGCATTTCCCGCGCCGGGAGCACGTCCAGATCGATGGTCAGATACAGACGATCGTACTGCGCGATGTTGCGCTCAAGCTCCGCCAGCACCCGGGTTTCGAAGGCCTCCAGCACCTGGAGATCCTCCACGATAGCCACCTCGCGCCGCGCCGCTTCCTCCCAGAGCGCCTGGGTGTTGGCCGCCCGACTGACGCCGATGCAGGTATAGTGAAAAGCGCGCTGCTGCGCGTCACACTCCAGCGCCAGCTGGCGGAACGGCGTCCCGGAGCTGGCGCGCTCGGCAACGCGCAGATCAAGATGCGCATCGAGATTAATAATGCCCACTTTTTCGCCCGGGAAGGCATCCAGTACCCCCGCGCCATGACCGAAGGCGGTCTCGTGGCCGCCGCCCAGAACCAGCGTGCGTTTCCCGGCGCGCTGGCAGGCGGTCACCGCCTCGCGCAGCGCCTGATGCGCGGCTTCCAGCTGTTCGCCATCGACGCTAATCGTGCCCATATCCACGCAGCGGTCGTGGCCCTGATGGCTGGCCATATTGGCCAGCGCCCGGCGTAGGGTCGCCGGGCCGTCAGCCGCTCCGGTACGCCCTTTGTTGCGCCGGACGCCTTCGTCACAGGCGAAGCCAAGCAGCGCGATATCGCCGGGCAGCGCCTGCGGCGCGAAGCGTTCCGCGCGGGGGATGGTCTGAAACAGGCGCAGCGCATTCGGCGCTTCCGCACTATCATCGCGCCCCTGCCAAAGGTTGGCGGGCGTAGCTTGCCACAGCATCATTGCCATTCTCCTTGTACCACGCGTCCCCAGAGCGGACTGCGCCCCGGCTCATACACCATCTCGACCGGATGCTCGGCATCCCAGATGGCAAAGTTCGCTACAAAGCCCGCCGCCAGCTGACCGTGGCTGTTCTGCCGCCCCAGCGCCCGCGCGGCATGGCGCGTCACGCCGGCCCACGCCTCCTCCGGCGTTAAACCAAACTTGACGCAGGCCATATTCATCGCCAGATGCAGGCTGGCGAAGGGGCTGGTGCCGGGGTTGAAATCGGTCGCCACCGCCATCGGCACCTGGTACTTGCGCAGCAGTTCCACCGGCGGTTTGCGGGTTTCATTGAGGAAGTAAAACGCGCCGGGCAGCAGGGCCGCCACGGTGCCGCTTTCGCGCATCGCCGCCACCCCCTCTTCCGTCAGATATTCAATATGGTCGGCGGACAGTCCGTGATAACGGCTCACCAGCTGGGCGCCGCCCAGCGAGGAGAGCTGCTCAACGTGACCTTTAACCGGAATGCCCAACGCCTGCGCCGCCTGAAACACCCGCTCGGTTTGCTGCGAACTGAAGCCGACGTTTTCGCAGAAGACGTCAACGCTTTCAAACAGTCCCTCCCGCCACAGCGTCGGCAGGATAGTGTCGCAGACCAGCGTAATATAGCCGTCGGCGTCGCCTTGATATTCCGGCGGCGTGGCGTGGGCGGAGAGCAGCGTCGCCGAGAGTTCCACCGCGTTATCACGCGCCAGCTGGCGGGCGACCCGCAGCATTTTGCGTTCGTTTTGCAGATCGAGACCGTAGCCGGATTTGATCTCCAGGGTGGTCACCCCTTCACGCAGCAGGCGGGCCAGACGCGGCTGCGCCAGCGCCAGTAATTCAGCTTCGCTGCTGTCGCGGGTGGCGCGCACGGTGGCATTAATCCCCCCGCCGCTGGCGCTGATGGTCTGATAGGAGACGCCGTTCAGCCGCTGCTCCCACTCCTGCGCCCGGCTGCCGCCGAAGATCAGGTGGGTATGGCAGTCGATTAATCCCGGCGTGACCAGCCGGCCTTCGAGATCGATCCTGCGCCCGCTGGGGAGGTCATCTTCGGGGACGATCGCCGCAATGCGACCGTCGCGCACCAGCAGCGCGTGGCGCTCCAGCAGACCGTACGGTTGGGAAGCATCAGGGTTCAGGGTGGCGAGACGGGCGTTTCGCCAGATAACGCGTTCGGAGGTGGCTTCAGTCATAGCGTTCAACTTGTCATGGGTTGTATAGACATTTATTTTCATAACGCCGGGAATGTCAACAAAAGCGCGAGTAAATGTTATTTATTTGTGACTGGAGACCGTCCGGCGACGCGGCGTATTGCGTAAAGAAGGTAAGTTTTTCAGCCCACGTCTTCCCGTTTCGTTCAAGTTAGTATAAAACAGCAGGTTTTAAAGGACTTATACCCTGGCGTCTCAGCCGGGGTATTTCACTACGCTTAATTTTGCCCGGAGCAACATGAACACATATTCCGTTTCCCGTCTGGCGCTGGCGCTGGCCTTCGGCGTGACGCTGTCCGCCTGTAGCTCGACGCCTGCCGATCAACAGCCCTCAACGCAGACTGCACCGGGCACCAGCGCGCGTCCCATTCTGAACGCCGATGAAGCGAAAAACTTTACCCAGGCGGCCTATTTCCAGTCGCTGACCCCCAATGCCGCGGCCTGGACGCCGTCCGCCATCAGCCTGCCGGCGCAGCCTGACTTTATCGTCGGCCCGGCGGGAACCCAGGGCGTGACGCATACCACCGTCCAGGCGGCGGTGGATGCGGCGATTGCCCGCCACTCTAACCGTCGTCTGTTTATCGCCATCATGCCGGGCGAATACCCGGGCACCGTCTACGTTCCGGCGGCGCCGGGCGCCCTGACCCTGTATGGTACCGGCGATAAACCGATCGACGTGAAGATCAGCGAAGCCATTGATTCCGAGATGGATCGCAACACCTGGCGTCGTCTGGTCAATCCGGGTGGCAAATACATGCCGGGCAAACCAGCGTGGTATATGTTCGACAGCTGCCAGAGCAAATCCACCGCCACCGTCGGCGTGATGTGCTCCGCGGTCTTCTGGTCGCAGAATAACGGCCTGCAGCTGCAGAACCTGACCATCGCCAACAACCTGGGCGACAGCGTCGATGCCGGCACCCACCAGGCCGTTGCCCTGCGCAGCGATGGCGACCAGGTGCAGATCGATAAAGTGAACATTCTTGGTCGCCAGAACACCTTCTTCGTGACCAACAGCGGCGTGCAGAACCGTCTGCAGGACAACCGTCAGACCCGCACCCTGGTGACGAACAGCTATATTGAAGGCGACGTGGATATCGTTTCTGGCCGCGGCGCCGTGGTGTTTGATAACACCGACTTCCGCGTGGTGAACTCGCGTACTCAGAAAGAAGCCTACGTCTTCGCGCCGGCCACCCTGAAGAGCGTGACCTACGGCTTCCTGGCGACCAACAGCCGCTTCACCGCCTCCGGGGATAACGTCGCGCAACTCGGCCGCGCGCTGGACGTTGACGGCAACAGCAACGGCCAGGTCGTGATCCGCGACAGCGCCATCAATGAAGGCTTTAACATCGCCCAGCCGTGGGCGGCGGCGGTAGGCTCCGGCCGTCCGTTCAGCGGCAATACCGGCAGCGCGGATGACAAAGGCAATCTGCAGCGCAACCTCAACGACAACGGCTTCAACCGTATGTGGGAATATAACAACCGCGGCGTGGGAAGCAGCGTGGTCGCCGAGCCGAAACAATAAATCGCGATACCGGCACAGCACAATAAAAAGAGGGGGCGATGCCCCCTCTTTCCTTTTTCGTTCAACGCTTCACGCCGTCAGGCGGTTCGCCATTTGCGGGTCAGCGGTTTTTCCAGCTCCACAATCAGGAACATGGCGAAGCCGATGATAAAGGTGATCACCCAGTAGCGGAACGGCAGCCCGGTGGTGCCGAACAGCATCTGCATAAACGGTGCATAGATAATCAGCAGCTGCAGCACCAGCAGCACGCCGCTGACGATCCAGATCCCTTTGTTAGCCAGCAGACCTTTGGTCAACGAGAAACCATCCGACACGCGGCAGTTCAGCATATAGAACCACTGGGCGGTGACCAGAGTCTGCAACAGCACGGTACGGATAAACTCCGGCGAATAGCCGCGCGGCTGCAGCCAGGCTTCGAGAATAAAAGCGCTGACCGCAATCATCGACCCCACAAACGCCACGCGCCAGATGGCAAAGCCGTCCATCACGTGCAGTTTCGGGTCGCGCGGCGGCCGCCGCATAATATTTTTCTCACCGGCTTCAAACGCCAGACCAAACGACAGCGTGGCGGAGGTGGCCATGTTCATCCACAGGATCAGCACCGGCGTCAGCGGCAGTACGTTGCCCGCCAGCAGCGCGATCACGATCAGTAACCCCTGCGCAAGGTTGGTCGGCATGACAAAAAGAATGGTTTTTTTCAGGTTGTCATACACCCGGCGCCCCTCGCGGACCGCGCTGGCGATGGTGGCGAAGTTATCATCGGTCAGCACCATATCGGCGGCTTCCTTGGTCACCTCGGTCCCCTTGATCCCCATCGCCACGCCGACGTCAGCCTGCTTCAGCGCCGGGGCATCGTTCACCCCGTCTCCGGTCATGCCGACAATCTCTTTCTTGCTCTGTAGAGCCTGCACCAGACGGAACTTATCTTCCGGGCTGGTGCGGGCGAAGATATCGAACTGCTGCGCGGCCACGCTCAGCTGCGCGTCGTCCATCACCTCCAGCTCGCGCCCGGTAATGGCGTTCCCCGCATTGCCAATCCCCAGCATTTTGCCGATGCTCATCGCCGTTTGCGGGTGGTCGCCGGTGATCATCTTCACGCGGATCCCGGCCTGCAGGCAGTCGGCAATCGCCGTGATCGCTTCCGGACGCGGCGGATCCATCATCCCGGCAACCCCTAATAAAATGACCCCCTGCTGTAGATCCTGATGGGTCAGCTCGGTCTGGCCTGCGGCAGCCGGCTTCCAGGCCGCGGCCACCATTCGCAGCCCCTCCCGGGCGTACTCTTCAATTTTGCTTTCCCAGTACGGGAGATCCAGCGGCTGCAACCCGCTGTCGCTCTGCTGATACTGGCACAGGCGGAACAGAACATCCGGCGCGCCGGTGACCAGCACCACCTCCTCTTCGCCCAGCCGGTAAAGCGTCGACATGTATTTATATTGCGAATCAAAAGGAATTTTACTGCGCAGCTCGCTGGGCTGCGGCGACAGGGTTATCTTCGCCGCCAGCACCTTCAATGCCCCCTCGGTGGGGCCGCCGGTGATTTTCCACAGCCCGCTTTCCTCTTTGATAAGCTGGCTGTCGTTACACAGATCGATGGTGCGCAGATAGCGCTCAAGAAGCGATCCTGGCGCCACCGCAACCGGCGACGGGTCGTCGATAGCATGGATTTTACCGACCGGCTCATAGCTGTCCCCTTCCACCCGATAGACGCTGTCCGCGGTGATCACCGCCTTCACCGTCATTTCGTTCATGGTCAGGGTCCCGGTTTTATCCGAACAGATAACGGTCATCGCGCCGAGGGTTTCTACCGTCGGCAGCTTGCGGATAATCGCTTTCTGGCGGGCCATGGCCTGCACGCCGAGCGACAGAATAATCGAGATAATCGCCGGCAACCCTTCCGGGACCGAGGCCACCGCGAGGCTAATCAACGACAGCATCAGTTCGGAGACCGGCATATCACGGAACAGCAGGCTAAAGACGAACAGCGCCGCCATCATCACCAGAATCAGGATGAAGATGGCTTTGCCCAGCTTGTCCATCTGCACCAGCAGCGGCGTGCGGTGCTTCTCAATGCCCGCCATCATTTGGTTGATGTGGCCCAGCTCGGTATCGCCGCCGGTGGCCACCACGATCCCTTTCCCCGCCCCTGAGCTGACGGTGGTCCCGGAAAACAACAGGTTGCTGCGATCGCCAAGCGGTAAATCGCCGCTTAGCGGCTCGGTGGTTTTTTCCACCACCGTCGACTCGCCGGTGAGGATCGCCTCTTCCACCCGCAGGTTGTGCGCCTCAATCACCCGTAAATCGGCGGGGATACGGTCGCCGGCGCGGATCACCACGATATCGCCGGGTACCAGCGAGGTGGTGGGGATGGTTTCATGGTTGCCCTGTCGGATCACCACCGCCTCACTGGACAGCATATTGCGGATACTCTGCAGCGATTTTTCCGCATTACTCTCCTGAATGAAGCCGATCAGCGCATTGACCACCGCCACCGCGAGGATCACTGACATGTCGATCCAGTGGCCCATTACCGCCTTCAGCAGCGCCGCCGCCAGCAGAACGTAGATCAGCACATCGTTAAAATGCACAATAAAACGCAGCCAGGCGGGTTTACCCGGCTTCTGCGGCAGGGCGTTTTCGCCATACTGCTGCAGGCGCGTGGCCGCCTCTGTTCCGCTAATCCCGTCCGGCGAACTCTGTACGCTGGCGAGCGTCTCCTCGACGGAGCGCTGATAATAGGGCGCCCCCGGTTTATCTGTATTCATACTCTCTCCCTCGATTTCTGAAGCGGAAGTCAGGACAACATCCCGCCGTCATCAGCGCACAACGAAAACCGGTACATGGGCATAGCGCACGATATTGGCCGCTTCCGAGCCCAGCAGGTGAGTCTGAATCCCCGGATTGCGCGAACCGACAATCACCACGTCCGCTTGTAGCTCATCGGCCAGAGCAATCACTTGATCGCGAACATTGCCACTGCGCACATAAAGATGGCTGGCGTCTTCCGCAAGGCCATTTTTTTTGACCAGCTCAGTCAGTTTTTCCTTAGCGGTATTAATCAAATGGTCTTCCATCTTTCGCGCATCAGAGATAAATCCGCGCGTTAACACCGGAGAGAATGACGGAATGACATGGACAAGATGAATTTGCCCGGAAGAATGCTGGGCGAGGAATTTCGCATGAGAGAGGGCTTTGTCGGCCAGGCCTGCATCAAACACGTCAACGGGAACAACGATATTTTTATACATGAGATAATCCTTTTATTACCAATACAATGCGTAGTGATGAATAACCCCATACTTGGGGAGGAACGAAATCTCAACAACAGAAGCGGCGAGCGGAATAGATGTTATTAAACGTAGCACAGGAAAATTAACATTAGAAAATGACGGATTAATAGACTGAAAAATATTATAAAAACCACATATTCCCTGCAGATCTCCTGCGTTTTCCCCAACAGTGCCGCTGCCGCTCGCGGTATGCTCTTTTTTAACACTTCACCTTTTCTCCGACTATGCTGATTACAAGCAGGAGTGCCGCTCCGAATGTCCGGTGGTCACCGTGGGGGCCGAATTAAATGACATTCGCGGTTCGGGTGGGAGTAAAGGGAGAAAATCATGTTTGGTTATAGCCTGTTACGTCTGGGATTATTTGTCGCGCTGGCCATTGTCGCCTGCACGCTGGTGGGACTATTCACCTATCTGGTTGTCGCCGCCCTCGCCGAATAAGCGTGCGCCGCGTAATAAAAATGTAAAATAAATCCTGAATCTGAGGGGAATACTGTGAACCGTTATTTTTCTCTCATCCCGGTTGTTATTTTATTTACAACCGCTTGCGATCAGAAATCGCCGTCCGTCGAGTCCGCCCCGCGCATGGTCAAGGTGGCGCAGGTGACCGCCGTGGGCAATACCCAGCAGCGAACATTTCCGGCACGTATCGAGTCTGGCGACTCCACCGAGCTGTCGTTTAAGCGGGGGGGCCAGGTGGAATCGCTGGATATTCGCCAGGGGGCGACCATCGCCCAGGGGCAAACGCTGGCGCGCCTGAATGCCCGCGAGGCCCAACAGCGGGTCAATGAACGACAAACGGCGGCTACGCTCGCCCAGCGTCAGTTTGATCGCTTCCAGACCCTGGCGGGACGTCAGGCGATTTCCCAGGCGGAGATGGACGTGCAGCGCGCCAATCGCGATGCCGCCAACGCGGCCTTAAAAATCGCCCGTGAAGAGCTGGCGCAAATGAGCCTCACCGCGCCCTTCGGCGGGATTGCCGCCGGCGTGCATATCCGCAACCATCAGGTGGTCGCCGCCGGCCAGCCGGTGATCACCCTGACGCGTACCGACCTGCTGGATGTGGTCTTCAGCATTCCCGAAAATCTGTTCACCTCCCTGGATATCCGCAATACCGCCTACCGCCCCGTCGTCAGGATCAATACCCTGCCGGGCCGCGAATTTACGGCGGAATACAAAGAGCATACCGGCAGCAGCGACAACAGCACCCTTACCTGGCAGATCATTTTAACCATGCCGCGGCCGGATGATTTTCCCACCGTCGGCGGGGTCAGCGGCACCGTGACGGTCAATCTCGGCAATTTACCGGCCACCGCCGGAAGGGAAACGCTCATGGTGCCGGTAGAGGCGGTGTTTAACCCGGATAACCGGCCGAAGAATGAACCGGTCGTCTGGGTGGTGAAAGGCGACAACGCGCATCGGTTTCTTGAGGAGCGCAAGGTCACGGTCGGCGAGGTGACCTCGCAGGGAGTGGCCATCACCGACGGTCTCCGCGCGGGTGAAGAGGTGGTCGCGGCGGGCGTGAGCGAGCTGCATGCCGGGCAGCCGGTGCGGATCTGGACGCGTGAACGAGGATTATAAATGGACATTTCCCGTCAGTTTATTAATAACCCGACCCGCGTCTGGTTAGCCATTCTGCTGCTGGGGGTGGGTGGTCTGTTCGCCCTGCTCAATATCGGCCGTCTGGAAGATCCTGCCTTCACCATCAAAACGGCGGTGATCGTGACCCACTACCCGGGCGCGTCCGCTCAACAGGTGGAGGAGGAGGTGACCCTGCCGCTGGAAAACGCGATTCAGCAGCTTCCCTCACTGGATAACGTCAGCTCCATCTCCTCAAATGGCTTATCGCAAATTACGGTGAATATCGCTTCGCAGTACCATTCCAGCGAGCTGCCGCAAATCTGGGATGAGCTACGTCGCCGCGTCGGTGACGCCAGCCGACTTTTCCCCCCTGGCGTAGTGACCCCCTTCGTCAACGATGACTTTGGCGATGTGTTTGGCTTTTTCTTCGCCATCTCGGGCGACAGTTTTACCAACCCCGAGCTGGTGCGCTATGCCGAACAGCTGCGTCGGGAGCTGGTGCTGGTTCCTGGGGTCGGTAAAGTCGCTATCGGCGGCGTCATTCCGCAACAGATCAATGTTGATATCTCGCTGGCGAAGATGGCGGCGCGCGGGATCACGCTCAACCAGCTCGCCGCTATCCTGACCCGGCTCAACGTGGTGTCCAGCGCCGGAGAGATCCGCGTTGGCAGCGAATCGATCCGCCTACACCCCACCGGGGAGTTTCAGAGCATCGATGAACTGGGGGATCTGCTGGTCAGCCCTCACGGCGCCAGCGCCACCACTCGACTGCGGGATATTGCCACGCTGTCGCGCGGGCTGACTGACTCGCCGTCCAGTATTTATCATGCCAACGGCCGCCAGGCGGTGACCATGGGGGTCTCTTTTATTCCTGGCGTCAACGTCATTGACGTCGGGCACGCCCTTGAAGCCCGCCTCCAGCAGATGGCCGCCGACAAACCGGCGGGTATCGACATCGCCATTTTTTACGATCAGGCGGCTGAGGTCGCCCACTCGGTCAATGGCTTTATTACCAACTTCCTGATGGCCCTGGCGATCGTGGTCGGCGTGCTGCTGGTGTTCATGGGAGTACGCAGCGGGATCATTATCGCCCTGTCGCTGGCGCTCAACGTCCTCGGCACCCTGCTTATCATGTTTGTCTGGGGGATCGAGTTACAGCGGATCTCCCTCGGGGCGCTAATCATCGCCCTGAGTATGCTGGTGGATAATGCCATTGTCATTGTCGAAGGGGTGCTGATCGCCCGCCAGCAAGGATCGCCGCTGCTGGGCGCCATTAACTATGTGATCCGCCGCTCCGCCCTGCCGCTGCTCGGCGCCACGGTCATCGCCATCCTCGCCTTCGCGCCGATTGGCCTCTCGCAGGACTCCACCGGAGAGTATTGCAAATCCCTGTTCCAGGTGCTGCTGATCTCCCTGATGCTCAGCTGGTTCTCCGCCCTGACCATCACTCCGGTGCTCATTAAGTGGTGGTTGTTTAAACACGCCCCGCCGGCCGCCGCGCCGGCGGAGAAAGCCGATCCCTACCGCGGCCGCTTTTACCGTGGCTATCAGCAGACGCTGCGAATACTGCTGCAGCAAAAGACCCTGACCCTGGTGCTGATGGGCGCCCTGCTGGCCGCGGCGATCTGGGGCTTCACCTTCGTGCGGCAGAATTTCTTTCCGTCATCGAATACGCCCATTTTCTTTGTCGACCTGTGGCTGCCCTACGGTACCGATATTAACGCCACCGAGCAGATGACCCGCGATATTGAGCGGTCGATCGCCGGCCAGCCGGGGGTGGTCACCACCGTCGCCACCATTGGCCAGGGCAGTATGCGTTTTATTCTTACCTACAGCGGCCAGCGGCAGTACAGCAACTACGCGCAGATTATGGTGCGGATGGACGACCAGCGCGGCATCGCCCCCGTCACCCGCCACGTCGAAACCTGGATCGCCAGAAACTACCCGCAGGTGAACGCCAGCACCAAACGCATTATGTTCGGCCCCTCCGGGGATAGCGCGATTGAAGTGCGCATTAAGGGCCCTGACCCGGATACGCTGCGCGCGCTGGCCAGTCAGGTGAGCGATATTCTCGCAGAGGATCCGGCGACCGACAGCGTGCGTAACGACTGGCAGAACCGCAGCAAGGTGATCCGCCCGCAGTACTCCCTACCGCTGGGGCGCGAGCTGGGGGTGGATAAACAGGACATTGATAACGCGCTGGAGATGAATTTCTCCGGCAGTCGCGCCGGGTTATATCGCGAGGGCGCCGATCTGCTGCCAGTGATCGTCCGGCCGCCGGCAGCGGAGCGACAGGATGCCAACCATCTGCATAACGTGCTGGTCTGGAGCCAGAGCCGCCAGCAGTATATCCCGTTGAGTAACGTCATCCATGGCTTCTCCCTGGAGTGGGAAGATCCCTTGATTCTCCGCCGGGATCGCACCCGGGTGCTGACGGTCCAGACCGATCCCAGCCCGCAAAGCGGCCAAACCTCGGGTGATATTCTCGCCCGGGTGAAACCGCGCATTGACGCATTGACGCTGCCGCATGGCTACCACATCGAATGGGGCGGCGATGCCGAGAACTCCAGTGAAGCACAGCAAGGGCTGTTCACGACCCTGCCGCTTGGCTATCTGGTGATGTTTATCATTACGGTGCTGATGTTCAGTTCGCTGAAAAACGCCGTCGCCATCTGGCTGACCGTCCCGCTGGCGCTGATCGGCGTCACGCCCGGCTTTTTGCTAACCGGCATCCCCTTCGGCTTTATGGCCTTAATCGGCCTTCTCAGCCTCAGCGGCATGCTGATCCGCAACGGCATTGTGCTGGTGGAAGAGATAGAGCAACAAAAACAGGAGAAAGATCAACGACAAGCGATCATTGATGCGGCAACATCTCGTCTGCGGCCGATCCTGCTGACCGCCTTCACCACCGTGCTTGGCCTTGCCCCGCTGCTGCGCGATGTTTTTTTCCAGAGTATGGCAGTGGTGATTATGTTCGGTCTGGCCTTCGCCACCGTGCTGACGTTGCTGGTTCTGCCGGTGATTTACGCCTGCTTTCACCATAAGGATATGACGCCTCAACGATGAACAGTACCGGTCTGAGCATTATTAAGACACTCGGCTGTATGACAGCGGTGACTTTTTTCACCATCTATAACACCTGGGATCGCTTTGATTATGACTATCACTGGATCCTCGGGCTGCTGACCTTTGTCTCGACCATCGCCACGCCGCTGTTTTTTGTGGTTGCCGGCTATCTTGATGCGCAAACGCGACACGACGCCAACTGGCAAATTGGTAAAATTAAAAGCGTGGTGATCGTCTTTCTGTTTTGGGTGACGGTCTATTATGTCTGGGAGCCTTACCAGCGCGGCTACCTGATCCAGCCCTGGTTTATTTTCGCCCTGATTGTCATCTATACCTTCCATCCCCTGATTGCCTGGCTCAGCCAGCGGCGCGGTCTGTTTTTCACCGTGGTCCTGACGCTACTGTGCTGCTCTTATGGTTACGACCTGCTCTCGGTGCTCTACCCGGAAAGACATCTTTTCAGCCTGGCGCCGCAGTATCGTCTGTGGACGTGGCTACTTTTTTATTTAACCGGGCAGTTGTTTAACGATCCGCGGGTCACGGAGTGGATACGCGACCCGCGGGTGATTAAAGCCGCCATTATCGCCCTGCCCTTTGTCTATTTATTTACCTGGTTTTATGAACGCCACTTTTTCTTCGCGCTGTTTAAAGCCGATCGCAATGCGTTCATTCTCACGGGGTCGCAGATTTATATTCTGATCGTCCTGCTGGTGATCGCCGCTAACGCCGTGCAGTTTAAAAAGAACCGCGAGCTGAAGGAGGCCGTGCTGGCGACGGTTAGCAAAGCGATGACCGGGGTCTATATTTTGCACTACTCCGTTTTTCACCTGCTGGTGATGCTGATCCCTATTCACTCGTTAGCCACCAAGCTGGGAGTGATTGCCCTAACGTTTGTCCTGTCGGTGCTCATTTCCCTCGCCGCGCTCTCCAGTACGCTGCTCAGGAAGGTGATAACCCTGTAACAAGCGACGCGGTAACTTAGCGGAAGCTCCACTGGATGCTGATCACAAACACGCTGGGAATAATAATGCCGCTCTCAAGGGCGAAATAGTCGGTAAAGTTGTACTGGATAGCATGGTAGATATAGGGTGAAAAGCCGATCCAGGTGGCGTCCTTAAAATCTTTATAGGAGCCATGATCGCCGCAATGCTCGAAGGCGTCGAAGAAGAATTCGCCGGTATAGCCGTAAACGCCTTTGAAGGTCCACCCGCTGCCGTTGTGGTACCAGTCTCTTCTCACCCCCAGCGCCAGACAGCGATCGTCGAAACTGTTATTCATGGTGCCAATCAGCAGGCTGTATTTCGAGTCGTCAGAGAATTTCCGCTCCACCGAGAAAAAGTGGTTCTCGAAATTCTCAGTATATTGACCGTGATTATTGGTCAGATGGTAAACATAGGAACCGGTATTCACCGAATAGAGGTTAATCTCTTTCGCCTGCGCGAGAGTCGCTAACCCGGCCAGGAGCATCACGCTTTTACCGCGCATTTCCCCTCCTCACACCTCTACGCCTGTCCATAGACAGACTGCCTTTGCCGTATTTACCGGTCGTGACAGGGGTAAAAGACCCGACAGGGAAATGGGGGAAAGATAACGATGCCGAACCATCGCATCGCTAGTAAAAAGCGTAGCACACGCCTTATCCGCCAACAAACCGACCGAAGCGTTAACGAAATGGCCGATGTGTTGCTCTTTACCTGATTGTGCAAAAAACAGACAAAACCTCACCTAATATCCGCTATGATCAGCGTCCGACGCGGAAGAAAGCCACCTGTCGACGACAGAGTTGCTGTGTACCCCTTCCTGCGTCGGCGCGATTTCATCCAACACGCCAGCCAGCACAATACCTTCCCATTGAGCTCACGCCTGTCGTCAGCCTCTTCCCGCTAGTTTTACAGGTGGATCCTGCACAAACCGGCTTTTATGTACAAGTTATGCAAGCAATTAAACCATTTAAAATCAATAACTAAAAATACAAACTAAAAATCAGCCGTTCTGTTGTACATATAGTTCTGAAAAAAGTTGTACATAATGGGATCACCGTCTATAGTTTGGAGTGTTAACTGCTTGTTGCGCAACGAAGCGGGGATGTTTAACGGTGGCGCGGCAAGTCAGGCGGTGGTTCCTGGTTTTGCATTTCCTGTTCGTGACTTGGCGCGTACCAATGGTACGTGGCGACTTTTATTGTCAGTTTGCGTTATACGTGGGAGAGTTCGAGCTATGCATATCAAAAATACCATTCCAGCAGAGTTTGTCTTCAATTCGGCCCTGATGAAGAATATTGAAAATACGCTCATTAAGCAGCACAGAACGATAAATAATGAGCGGATGATTACGGAAATTCAGCATCGCCTGCAAACGGAAAGTAATGAAATACTCTCCGACCTCTATTTGCAGGCGCTGGATATGCTGTACAGCAAACTTCATCATTAATTAAACTCGCGGAGCTGGCAGCAGACTTAAGCCTGCGGTGCCGGCACGCCTGGGTCTCTATCGGCTAACTGAGGCAAATAAAATGTCACACCATAATACCTGCTATCGTACTGAACATTACGATCTGTGGTTTGATAATCGTTTTCTTCTCTATGGGATGTCGCTGATTCTGAATAGTCTGCCGGCATCTTACTTTCGCAAAAAACATGTTTTCTTTACCAGCGACAATTATTTCGCGGTACTGCAGCATAACTATAATCGTCGGGATACGTTATTTATTTTGTTAACCGAAGGCAACGATCTTAATTTTCTTAGTGAACTGCCTATGCTGCGCTTACCGGCCAATTCAACGCCGGAAGAGTTAAAGATATTTCTGCACCAGCCAACCCGCTACTATAAAACCCACCCGGCGCCGGGTGCCTCGGTGCAGTTTACCGAGCGGGAAAAGAAAGTGATTCAACTTATCAGCAATGGCGAAGCGGTCGCCAGCATTGGCCGGTCGCTGAATCTGCATATTAAAACCATTTATCAGATCCGGCTGAATCTGATTAAAAAGCTCGGCTGTAGCGGTAGGACCGATTTTTTTAATATCAGCCGCAGCGAAACCTTTAAATCCTGGAGCCAGATCCACCTGTAACCCGGCGCGTTAGCCCCGGTCTGCTTTGCGGATCGGGGCGATTAATTATTACCGTGAAAATGGATGCTGAAGCCCTGCTCCTGCCAGTGGCTGAGCAGCTCTTCCTGGAGAGGGGTGGCGGCGCGTCCGGTCCAGACGAAGATATGCTGCCCGGGGAACAGCTCGGGCCGCGGCGACTCCAGCGGTTCGGCGAGGACGTTGACGTGCCAGCCGCGCTGGGAAAGACGCCATGCCTCCAGCCACAGACGCGTCCTGTCCTCATTGCTCCAGCCCACCAGCAGCGTCTCCCTGCCGTTCTTTTTACGCGCTTCGGCGAGAAACAGCGCCACGCAGTCAATCAGCAGACCATCCAGCAAACTACTAATCACCAGAGAGGTATTCTGATCGAGCTTCAGACGCTGACGTACCGGCACTAACAGGCTGTCGATGAGCGTGTCGACGGGGTGTTGATGGCTTAGCGCCAGTAATTTGGCACGGATTCTGGCGGGCTGCATATAACGCAGAATGGACATCATCTCTTCCTGAAGATGCGCGGATTCGTCGCGCGCCGCCGGCAGGTCACCCTCCAGCAGCGCTTTGACTTTCCCGACGGATACGCCGCGCTCGATCCAGCGCTTGATCTCTTCAATGCGCAGGATATCTTCTTCATCAAACTGCCGATGCCCGCCTTCGCTACGCTGCGGTTTCAGTAGACCGTAACGACGCTGCCAGGCGCGCAGTGTGACCGGATTGATTCCGCAACGTTCGGCGACTTCACCGATACTGTAAAACGCCATAGCAGCCTCACATCAACCTGATACTTTAATACCTAAACTAACGAATTCAGGCATCCTGTACAACTCTATTTTCTTGTACAGATAAAGATAACAGGTTGTGGCTCACAGCGCTTGGGAAAAAGATGAAAAAATAGTTGGCTGATTTCGCGGTGGATTATTTTTTTTCCGGCCAGGCGACGGCGGGTAAGCCCCCCAGGCGCGCGCTGGCGAACAAATTCCCCTGAAACTGCGAAATACCGGCTGATTCCAGCCACATCCACTCTTCAGCACGCTCAACGCCGACGGCAGAGACCGCAATCTCCAGCGAAAAACAGCATTTGATAATCGCCTGTACAATTGACTGACGCGGTCCATCCTGGTGGATATTGCGGATCAGCTCATGGTCGATTTTAATTCTGTCGGGCTGGTATTGCGCCAGCAGCGACAGCCCGGCAAACCCGGCGCCGAAGTGATCGATGGCAAGATTGATGCCCGCCCCTTTTAGCTTTCGCACCGCATCGGTAAAATCATCCATCCGCGAAATCACTTCCCGTTCGGTAAACTCGACAATAATCTGTTCAGGAATAAGATCATTACGCTGAATTTGATCGAGCAGGAAACCCACCGCGTTCGGCGCTTTAACCAGCGTCATCGGCAGTAAATTAATACTTAACGCCTTATTGCGTAAGCCTAATTTCCCGGCCAGCGACAGCGCGACGCGTTTACTGTGCAGATCGGCGAGATAAATATCGTCCCCGGAAAGCCCGGCAAAATAGGCGCCAGGCGACTGGCCGTCCGGTGTGCGTAACAGCGCTTCCCACGAAATAATTTCGCAGGCGAAAGGGTCGACGATCGGCTGGAAGGCAAAGGACCAGCTTTCCTTATTGTCAATTATCGGCGTATCAGGATAGAAAGTATTCTGATCGGGGATAAATACCCAGCTGTCAGCGGAAGGAATCTCAAAATAGTTCGCTTTTTCCGTTGATTCGACAAAGGTGCGGAAAAATTGCAGTGCCCGGTCGTCATAGGTGAGCTGATATTTTGTGGTCCCGCGGTCCATCACCGTCTGCAGCACCTCCTCGCGATCATGTTCCCGTAAATCAAACAGTTCCATACCGACCTTACCGAAACGGCGGGACGGCGCATAATCGCACAGAAGCTCTACCAGGTTATAATGGCGGGGATCGCGGCAAATATGCTGATAAATATCCTGAACCTTTTCTTCAGGCCCCTCAATGAGTTGAAAAAAATGCGTCCCGTTAAAAAGTAAAATACCGGTGACGTCCGCCTGCCCATTTCTTTCGTTTGCCCTGGCAACCATGGCCTCGATCGATTTGAATGAGACATTGTCGCAAATATGGCTGCGATAAATGATGGTGGTTAGCATAGTGATTCCAGATGGGAGGGTAAGCATTCACAGTAGCAGTTATCAGGCTAATCGTCTTGTAAAACTACGTTTTGTCTTAACAAAAAAGATACACTAAAAATCCCTTTTTTGTGCAAGGCTTTTTCATTTTTCTTTTCTTGTACAACGTGCACCGTTAAATCCTACCTTTACAAGCCAGAATCGCACAAAACACATAAAAATAAATTATTAAAAATCAATGATTTAACTATGCCTGAATCATTATTGTTCAACTTTGTGTGTACAGGTTAACAATTATTGTATAAGTTTAATGGCAGTTAACAGATGAGTGAAATGTAAGGAGCAGATATGCAGCAGAATGGTTACATTCCAGATACAGCGAACGCAATTGCCCAGTATTTCAACAAAGCATCGTTACCTTCCCAGCAGGAAACGCTGGGTCAGATTGTGATGGATATTCTCAACGAAGGGCGTCATCTCAACCGCAAGGCGCTGTGCACTAAACTGTTGAGCCGCCTCGATCGGGCCCGTGCCCCCGAGGAAGAGAGTCACTATCAGACCTTAATTGGTCTGCTGTTTGCCGATCAGGAATAACGTCATCGATCGTCGCCTGTTGCAACCGCAGTAGCAGATGAGGGGCGATCGCTTCCATAAACCTGCTGCTGACCTGAATGCCCGTTCGCAGATTCAGGGAGAGAGTGGCATGCAGTGAGACGGTTATGAATAGCAGTGAAACTGAGGAAATCACCGATGAGATCATCGGCGAGGCGGTACTCGCGCTTCTGAAAACGAATCGCCCTATTACCACCCCGACCCTGCTGGTTCGACTTCGGTTGATGCAGGCGACAGAGTCAGACCGACAGCGAAGAAAGGTTATCGCTGCCGTGATTGAAGAAATTTGCGCGAAGCTTGCCCGTCAGCGGAAGCAAGCGCCTTTGCAGGTAAAGAAAATCAATGGCCGTTGGGAAACCCGAGGATCGCCGGCGCAAAGCGCCATGGCGCCGGAAGGTAAAAAGATCCACTGAGTATCCTAACCGTGGTGAATAACACAGAGTGAGAATGTGATGAGACAGACTATGCATCAGCAACCCGATATTTACGCAGGACTGCAGGACACCGCGCTCTCCGACTATTTCCGTAACGCCGGTGATAAGCTGGTTGATGAGTCCGCCGTGATGTCGCTGGCCATTAACAGTATTCTCCAGTCAGAAGGTCACCTGAACAATAAGGCCATTATTTTATGGCTGATTCAGGCGCTGGAAAGCACCGATGACGTGGTGACCGCAGACGTGATCCGTAAAACGCTGGAGATTGTCGTCGGCTACACCATGGACGATATCTAAGGCCGTCACGCTTCAGGCCCGCCAGGGCAACCCCTTTCCGACAGAGCCTGTCCGCTCTGTTAAAAAAAACCTCGCTGACGCGAGGTTTTTTCATTTACGCCTGACGGATCAGTGGGCGTTGACTACCACCCACATCGGCCCCTGCCCGACCGCATAGCGCCCTTTCTCCTGCAGCAGCCCCTGCTCGCCGGTAATTTCGTACACCGCGATATGGTGCGACTTCTGCCCGGCGGCAATCAGATACTTACCGCTGTGATCGAGATTAAAGCCGCGCGGCTGGGTTTCGGTCGGCTGATAGCCTTCCACCGCCAGCACGCTGCCATCTTCCGACACGCTGAACACCGTGATGATGCTGGCGGTACGATCGCAGGCGTACAGGTGACGACCGTCCGGAGTGATATGAATATCCGCCGCCCAGCGCACGCCGGTGAAATCAGACGGCATCATATCCAGCGTTTGTACACATTCGATATTGCCATTCGGGTCTTTCAGCTCCCAGACGTCAATTGAGCTGTTTAGCTCATTGACGCAGTAACCATACTGCTGGTTCGGATGGAACACCATGTGGCGCGGACCCGCCCCTTCGACGGTGGTGACTTCCGCTGGCTCCTGGGCGGAGAGGAAACCATCCTCGCTGAGGGTAAACAGGCAGATGCGATCCTGCTTCAGCGCCGGCACCCACAGGGTACGATTGTCCGGGGAGATATTGGCCGAGTGGCAGCCTTCCAGCCCGTCCACCACGGTGATGGTTTCGCCCGGCAGACCATCCTGCAGCGGGGTCACGCTGACGCAGCCCTGATTGTAAGAGGCACTGAAGACAAAGCGACCATGATGATCGGTAGAGATGTGGGTCGGGCTGCCCGGCAGCGCCGCTTCCCCTGCGAAGGTCAACGCCCCGTTATCCGGCGTGATGCGATAAGCTAACACGCGAAACTCCGGACGAACGCCAACGTACAGATACTCCTTATTGGGGCTGACCACCATCGGCTGGACCTGCCCCGGGGCATCAACCACCTGCACCAGCGTCAGTTTGCCGTCCGCTTCAAGACTCCAGACGTGGATTTGTTGGCTTTCCGGGCTGGCGGTATAAACGGTTTGTTTCATGACTACTCCTTCCCTCACTGCACGTGGATTTTTCATTTTCAGGATAACTGCACCCTGAAAATTATAAGACATCCGCCCATGATACTCGCATCGCCCGCCGAATTACCGACGGACGGCGGCACAAAGGGCATACAGACATTCACGGCAGATGTGGAAAAATTGGTCCTGACGCCACGGCGGTGTACCATCATGGCCAGGTCACTTTTCAACATCAACCGGAAATAACACATGACAACACGCGTGATTGCCCTGGATTTAGACGGCACCCTGCTCACCAGCAAAAAAACCATCCTGCACGCTTCGCTGGAAGCGCTGGCCCGCGCCAGAGAGACGGGCTACCAGGTGATCGTCGTTACCGGACGTCATCACGTCGCTATTCATCCTTTTTATCAGGCACTGGCTCTCGATACACCTGCAATTTGTTGTAATGGCACTTATTTGTATGATTATCACGCAAAAAAGGTTTTGGCGGCCGATCCTATGTCGGTGGAACACGCGGTAAGCCTCACCGCCATGCTCGCCGAACAGCAGATCCACGGCCTGGCCTATGTGGATGACGCGATGCTTTACGAACAGCCCACCGGGCATGTGATCCGCACCCGCAACTGGGCGCAGGCGTTACCGGAGGATCAGCGCCCGGTCTTCAGCCAGGTCGACTCGCTGGCGCAGGCGGTCCGCGAGGTCAAGGCGGTATGGAAATTCGCCCTCACCGACGACGACATTCCCCGTCTGCAGCGCTTTGCGCAGGAGGTCGGCGAGACGCTGGGCCTCGAGTGCGAATGGTCGTGGCACGACCAGGTGGATATCGCTCGCGCCGGCAACAGCAAAGGCAAACGCCTGGCGCAGTGGGTCGCTGACCAGGGGCTGTCGATGCAGAACGTAGTGGCCTTCGGCGATAACTACAACGATCTGAGTATGCTGGAAGCGGCAGGCACCGGGGTGGCGATGGGTAATGCGGTGGACGACGTCAAAGCCCGCGCCAACGTGGTCATCGGCGACAATGAGTCCGCCAGCATCGCCGAGTTTATCTACCGTCAGCTGCTGTGATCAGGCGGCAATCGACACGCTTTTGATCTGGGCAAATACCTGCTGGCCTGGCGCTATCGCCAGGTCATCCCGCGCCCACGGGCTGATTCGAGCCCACAGCGGATGGCCGCTCACCCTGAGCTGAACCTCAATCTGCCCGTTGACCTCCAGACACTGAACCACCTCGGCGCGTAAGATATTGCGGATGCTGGTTGCGGACGGCTGGGCCAGCACCAGCGAGACGTCCGACGCCTGGATGCGGATCCGCGCGCTCTCCCCGGCGGGACGATCGAGCCGGTTAACCCACAGCATTTGATCCCCCAGCGTCAGCGCGGTCATCGCGTACTGCGGATGCTGCGCGGCGACGGTGGCGCTGAGGATCGTACTCTGCTGTTCCGCCGGCAGCCAGGGGTGCATCACGCTGCTGCTCCAGACCTCCTCCAGCGGACCGAAAGCCTTCACCTTACCGGCCTCCAGCACCAGCACGCGATCGGCCAGATGCTGGATCTCGTCCAGCGAGTGGCTGACGTAGAGCATCGGAATATGGATCTCCTGCGCCAGCCGCTGCAGATAGGGCAACAGTTCGCGTTTGCGCGGAATATCCAGCGAGGCCAGCGGCTCGTCCAGCAGCAGCAGCTCCGGCGCTGTCAGCAGGGCGCGGCCGATGGCCACGCGCTGCTTTTCGCCGCCGGATAACCGGCCCGGCAGCCGATCCAGCAAGGGCGCAATTCCCAGCAGTTCCACCAGCTTATCGAACTGGCTGACCATGGATTTCGCCATTCCGTACTGCAGATTGCCGCGCACTTTATAATGGGGAAACAGGCGCGCATCCTGAAATACATAGCCGATCCGCCGCTGCTCCGGCGCCAGGCAGATACGCTGCGCGGTGTCGTTCAGCACCCTGCCGTTGAGGACGATCCGCCCCACCTGCGGCCGGGTCAGGCCGCTGATAGCGTTGATCAACGACGTTTTCCCGGCGCCTGAGACGCCAAAGATGGCGGTGATCCCGCTGCTGGGCAGCGTTTCACGGATCTGCAGACAGTGGCTGCCGAGGGTCTGGGTAAAGTCCAGCTCGAGCATCATGATCCTCCCATTCGCTGGCGGCTCACGCGGGCCAGCCATTCTGAAATCAAGAGCGAGACCAGCGCCAGGCCGATAGCAATGAGGCAGAGGCGGGCCGCCGCCCCCTCCCCGCCCGGGGTCTGGATCAAGGTGTACATCGCCGAAGGCAGGGTGCGCGTTTCACCGGGAATATTGGAGACGAACGTGATGGTCGCGCCAAACTCCCCTAACGAGCGGGCGAAGGCCAGCACCGTGCCGACAATAATTCCCGGCAGAGTCAGCGGCAGCGTAATGGTGAAAAATACCCGCCAGCGGCTGGCCCCGAGGGTTCTCGCCGCCTGCTCCAGTTTGATGTCCACCCCCTCCAGCGCCAGGCGGATGGCGCGCACCATCAGCGGGAAAGACATCACCGCCGCCGCCAGCACCGCCCCGCGCCAGCTGAAGGCAAAGCTGATGCCGAACCAGTCATACAGCCAGCTGCCAATAAACCCGCGCCGCCCCATGGCCACCAGCAGCAGATACCCCACCACCACCGGCGGCAGCACCAGCGGCAGATGGAGAAGGCTGTCGAGCAGCGCCTTGCCGGGGAAGGTGCGGCGGACCAGCAGCCAGGAAAAAAAGATGCCAAAGGGCAGACTCAGGGCCACCGCCAGGGAGGAGACTTTCAGGCTCAGCAGCACCGCCTGCCATTCGGGTTCGCTCAGAAACATCAGCGGGTGGTAAATCCGTAACGTTGAAAAATCGCCGACGCTTCCGGCCCTTTCAGGTAGTCATAGAAAGCGCTCACGGCCGCATTGCGGTGGCCATCGACAATCGCCAGCGGGTACTCGACTTTCTGATGCGACGCCTCCGGGAAAGTGCCAACCACTTTCACCCCTTTGCTGGCCACGGCATCCGATCCGTAGACGATGCCCAGCGGCGCTTCGCTACGCTCCACCAGCGCCAGCGCGCCGCGCACGTCTTCCGCCGGGGCGAGCTTCGGCGACAGGGTCTCCCAGGCGCCCAGTTTCTGCAGCGCTTCTTTGGCGTAGATACCTGCCGGAACGTGCTGCGGATCGCCCACCGCCAGACGGCCCCCTTTCAGCAGGCTGGTCCAGTCGGTTTTCTCATCAATGGTTATCGCCCCCTGCGCGCTGGCTTTCGGCGCCACCACCACCAGGCTGTTGCCAAGCAGGGTGGCGCGGGTCGCCGGATCGATGGCCTTTTTGTCTGCCGCGTAATCCATCCACTTTTGATCGGCGGAGATAAACAGGTCCGCCGGGGCGCCTGCTTCAATCTGCCGCGCCAGCGTCGACGACGAGGCAAACGACGAGACGACCTCGACGTTTTTCGCTTTCTTATACGCCTGGGCGATATCCTGCATCGCGTTGGTTAACGACGCGGCCGCGAAAACGGTCACTTTCCCCTCTGCCGCCAGCGCCTGACCCGCGACGCACAGCGTGAGCGATACCCCGACCACCCCGCGTAACCAAGAACCTGTCATCTGAATCTCCTGTCAATGCGTTATGTACTCGACAATATAACGATATGCGAAGCGTTTTTATAGTGACGCAGGACAATAAAATGAAGGGAAATGATACAGGAGGGAAATAGCACAGCGCCCGGTTAAACCGGGCGCCGGGAAATCAATGATTTTGCTGGCTGCGATCTTTGTGGCCGACGCCGGAGAAGAGGTTGAACACTTCGCCAAGACCGTAAATCAATCCCAGGATGACCGCCATCACCACCGGTACCATGATGACCGCAAAAACCAGACTTTTCAAAAGCTCTAACATGGTTCACTCCAGATAGTATGATTCCCTGATTGTAACGGTTTCAGCCGAAAAAACACGCCCCATTTGTGCGGTGGTTAATGACAAACCGCGCAGAGAGGTTTTGCAACGGGGTGACTATCGGTCACAATACGCTTTTTTGTCAGGAAACGATTATGCAGGCCGAAATTCTTCTCACCCTTAAGCTTCAGCAGCGCCTGTTTGCCGACCCCCGGCGGATCGCCCTGCTCAAACAGATTGACCAGACCGGTTCGATAAGCCAGGGGGCGAAGCACGCGGGTATCAGCTATAAAAGCGCGTGGGATGCCATCAACGAGATGAACCAGCTCAGCGAACAGCCGCTGGTGGATCGCGCCACCGGCGGCAAAGGCGGCGGCGGCGCGGTGCTGACCCGCTACGGGCAGCGTCTGATCCAACTGTACGATCTGCTGGCGCAGATCCAGCAGAAAGCGTTTGATGTGCTCAGCGATGACGACGCCCTGCCGCTGGACAGCCTGCTGGCGGCCATCTCGCGCTTTTCCCTGCAAACCAGCGCCCGCAACCAGTGGTTCGGCACTATCACCGGCCGCGATCGCCAGCAGGTGCAGCAGCATGTCGAGGTGCTGCTGGCCGACGGGCAGACCCGCCTGAACGTCGCCATTACCGCCCAAAGCGCTGAAAAGCTGGGGCTCGATGAGGGCCAGGAGGTGCTGGTCCTGTTGAAAGCGCCCTGGGTTGGCATCACCCTCGACCCGGCGGTGGCCCGCCAGGCCGAGAACCAGCTGTCGGGTCGCATCAGCCATATCGAATGCGGCTCCGGGCAGTGCGAAGTGCTGATGACCCTTGCGGACGGCCAGACCCTGTGCGCCACCCTGCCGCAGGCCCAGACCTCTGGCCTGACCGAAGGGACGGAGGCGATCGCGTACTTCAACGCCGATCGCATCATTCTCGCTACATTATGCTGACCCCATTGACATTGCGCGCCTGACGTCGTATCCCTGATGCACATCGCTGCAAAAAATGGGATACATCATGTCATCATTGCAAATTTCGCAAGGCACGTTTCGCCTGAGCGATACAAAAACCTTAAAAATAGACCACCTGAGCGTGGCGGCGGGTGAAAGCTGGGCGTTCGTCGGCAGCAACGGCAGCGGCAAGTCCGCCCTCGCGCGGGCCCTGGCCGGCGACCTGACCCTGCTCAGCGGCCAGCGCGAAAGCCTCTTCTCCCGCGTAACCCGCCTCTCCTTCGAACAGCTGCAGAAGCTGGTCAGTGACGAGTGGCAGCGCAATAACACCGACCTGCTCAGCCCCGGAGAAGAAGATACCGGACGCACTACCGCGGAGATTATTCAGGATGAGGTGAAAGATCCGGCCCGCTGCGCGCAGCTTGCCGAACAGTTTGCCATCAGCGCCCTGTTGGACCGCCGCTTTAAGTATCTGTCCACTGGCGAAACGCGTAAGACCCTGCTGTGCCAGGCCCTGATGAGCGATCCGCAACTGCTGATCCTCGACGAGCCGTTCGACGGCCTCGACGTCAACTCCCGCCAGCAGCTGGCCGCCCTGCTGGCCGACCTGCATCGCGCCGGCATCACCCTGGTGCTGGTGCTCAACCGTTTCGATGAGATCCCGGACTTTGTGCAATACGCCGGCGTGCTGGCTGATTGCCTCCTCAGCGAGACCGGCGAGAAGCACGCTCTGCTGCAGCAGGCGCTGGTCGCCCAGCTGGCGCACAGTGAAAAACTGGACGGTATCACCCTGCCGGAGCCGGATGCCCCACCGGCCCGCCATACGCTGACGGAGACGGCGCCGCGTATCGTCCTCAATGACGGGGTGGTCTCCTACAACGATCGCCCGGTCATCAACCACCTCTCCTGGACCGTGAACCCCGGCGAACACTGGCAGATCGTCGGCCCCAACGGCGCGGGTAAATCCACCCTCTTAAGCCTTATCACCGGCGATCACCCCCAGGGCTACAGCAACGATCTCACCCTCTTTGGCCGTCGGCGCGGCAGCGGCGAGACCATCTGGGATATTAAAAAGCATATCGGCTACGTCAGCAGCAGCCTGCATCTGGACTACCGGGTCAGCACCAACGTCCGCAACGTGATTCTGTCGGGCTATTTTGACTCGATCGGCATTTATCAGGCGGTGTCGGATAAACAGCATAAGCTGGTGCAGCAATGGCTGGATATTCTCGGCATCGATAAGCGCACCGCCGACGCGCCGTTTCACAGCCTGTCGTGGGGCCAGCAGCGGCTGGCGCTTATCGTCCGCGCGCTGGTGAAGCATCCAACCCTGCTGATCCTTGATGAACCGCTGCAGGGGCTGGATCCCCTCAATCGCCAGCTGGTGCGCCGCTTCGTCGACGTCCTGATAGGCGAAGGCGCCACGCAGCTGCTGTTTGTCTCGCACCATGCGGAAGATGCCCCGGACTGTATTACCCATCGCCTGGCGTTCGTTCCCAGTGGAGACGGTTACACTTATCAGCTCGGCCCCGTGGCCTGACGCCCCCTGCCGGGGATCGCAAGATCCCTGGTATTTTTCAGAAAAATAGCGCCTTACTCACCTAACCAAATGTATTTAAAACAAAATATATTAAGCGATGCCGTTTCACCCCTGAGTGTAAACGATTCCACTAACTTGTTCTGTGTCACACTTTTCACTTCTTTGATATGCTATCTTCTTCATACACGATAAGCCGAATGGAGCGAATCATGAAAGTTCTGGTTACAGGTGGTAGCGGTTACATTGGAAGTCATACCTGCGTTCAACTGCTGCTGCAGGGGCATGAGGTGGTGATCCTCGACAATCTCTGCAACAGCAAGCGCAGCGTACTGCCGGTGATTGAGCGTCTCGGCGGCAAAGAAGCCACCTTTATTGAAGGCGATATTCGTAACGAAGCGCTGATGACCGAGATCCTCCACGATCACGCCATTGAAGCGGTGATCCACTTCGCCGGGCTGAAAGCCGTCGGGGAGTCCGTCGCCAAGCCGCTGGAATATTACGACAATAACGTCACCGGCACACTGAAATTAGTCTCCGCCATGCGCGCCGCGGGCGTGAAGAACTTCATCTTTAGCTCCTCCGCCACCGTCTACGGCGACCAGCCGAAAATCCCGTATGTCGAAAGCTTCCCGACCGGCACCCCGCAAAGCCCCTACGGTAAAAGCAAACTGATGGTGGAGCAAATACTGACCGACCTGCAAAAAGCGCAGCCGGAGTGGAGCATTGCGCTGCTGCGCTACTTCAACCCGGTCGGCGCCCACCCGTCGGGCGACATGGGCGAAGACCCGCAGGGGATCCCGAATAACCTGATGCCGTATATCGCCCAGGTCGCCGTTGGCCGTCGCGAATCGCTGGCCGTGTTTGGTAACGACTACCCGACCGAAGATGGCACCGGCGTGCGCGATTATATCCACGTGATGGACCTTGCCGACGGCCACGTCGCGGCCATGGAAAAACTGGCTGACAAAGCCGGGGTCCATATCTACAACCTTGGCGCCGGCGTCGGCAGCAGCGTGCTCGACGTGGTCAATGCTTTCAGCAAGGCCTGCGGCAAACCGATTAACTACCATTTCGCGCCGCGCCGCGATGGCGACCTCCCGGCCTACTGGGCGGATGCCGCCAAGGCCGACCGCGAGCTGAACTGGCGCGTGACGCGCAACCTGGACGAAATGGCGCAGGACACCTGGAACTGGCAGTCCCGCCATCCGCAGGGTTATCCAGACTAAGGAACCTTCATGAGCGTATTTAACCCCGTTGACCATCCGCATCGTCGTTATAACCCGTTAACCGGGCAGTGGATTCTGGTTTCTCCGCATCGCGCCAAGCGCCCCTGGCAGGGAGCGCAGGAGACACCGGCAAAACAGACCTTGCCGGCCCACGATCCGGACTGTTTCCTGTGCCCGGGCAACACCCGGGTCACCGGCGACACGAATCCGAATTACACCGGCACCTACGTGTTTACCAACGACTTTGCGGCCCTGATGACCGACACGCCGGATGCCCCGGAGAGTGACGATCCGCTGATGCGCTGCCAGAGCGCGCGCGGCACCAGTCGGGTGATCTGCTTCTCGCCAGACCACAGCAAAACGCTGCCGGAACTGAGCCTTGAAGCGCTGGAAGGCGTGGTTAAAGCGTGGCAGGAACAGACCGCGGACCTCGGGAAAAGCTACCCGTGGGTGCAGGTCTTTGAAAACAAAGGAGCAGCGATGGGCTGCTCCAACCCACACCCGCACGGTCAGGTATGGGCCAACAGCTTCCTGCCTAATGAAGCGGAACGGGAAGACCGTCTGCAGAAAGCGTATTACGCCAGCCAGGGCCAGCCGATGCTGCTGGACTATGCCCGGCGCGAACTGGCCGACGGCAGCCGCACGGTGATCGACACCGATCACTGGCTGGCGGTCGTGCCCTACTGGGTCGCGTGGCCGTTCGAAACGCTGCTGCTGCCGAAAGCGCCCGTGCAGCGTATTACCGATTTAAGCGACGCCCAGCGCAGCGATCTGGCGCTGGCGTTGAAAAAGCTGACCAGCCGTTACGACAACCTGTTCCAGTGCTCATTCCCCTACTCCATGGGCTGGCACGGCGCGCCGTTTAACGATGAAGACCATAACCACTGGCAGCTTCACGCCCACTTTTATCCGCCGCTGCTGCGCTCCGCGACGGTCCGCAAGTTTATGGTTGGCTACGAAATGCTGGCCGAAACGCAGCGCGATCTCACCGCCGAGCAAGCTGCCGAACGACTGCGCGCCGTCAGCGACGTCCATTTTCGTGAATCCGGAGTGTAATGATGAGTCTGAAAGAGAAAACCCAAACCCTGTTTGCTGAGGCCTTCGGCTACCCGGCCAGCCATGTCATTCAGGCGCCAGGCCGCGTCAACCTGATCGGCGAGCATACCGATTACAACGACGGCTTTGTGCTGCCCTGCGCCATCGACTACCAGACGGTGATCAGCTGTGCGCCGCGCGACGATCGTACCGTGCGGGTGATTGCCGCCGATTACGACAATCAGACCGACGAATTCTCTCTCGACGCGCCGATTCTCAGCCACGACACCCAGCAGTGGTCGAACTATGTCCGCGGCGTGGTGAAGCATCTGCAACAGCGGAACAGCCACTTCGGCGGCGCAGATCTGGTGATCAGCGGCAATGTGCCGCAGGGCGCAGGCTTAAGCTCCTCAGCCTCGCTGGAGGTCGCCGTCGGCACCGTGTTCCAGCAGCTCTACCATCTGCCGCTGGACGGCGCGCAAATCGCCCTCAACGGCCAGGAGGCGGAAAATCAGTTCGTCGGCTGCAACTGCGGGATCATGGATCAGCTGATTTCGGCGCTGGGCAAAAAAGACCATGCGCTGCTGATCGACTGCCGCTCGCTGGGCACCAAAGCCGTCTCGATGCCGAAAGGCGTGGCGGTGGTGATCATCAACAGCAACTTTAAGCGCACCCTCGTCGGCAGCGAGTACAACACCCGTCGTGAACAGTGCGAGACCGGCGCGCGCTTCTTCCAGCAGCCCGCTCTGCGCGATGTCACCCTTGAGCAATTCAACGCTGTCGCCCATGAGCTGGATCCGGTGGTGGCGAAGCGGGTACGTCATGTGCTGACGGAGAATGCCCGCACCGTGGAAGCCGCCAGCGCCCTTGAAAAAGGCGACCTGAAGCGGATGGGCGAGCTGATGGCCGAATCCCACGCCTCGATGCGCGATGATTTCGAGATCACCGTCCCGCAGATCGACACCCTGGTGGAGATCGTCAAGGCGACAATCGGCGATAAGGGCGGCGTGCGCATGACCGGCGGCGGTTTTGGCGGCTGTGTGGTAGCGCTGGTCCCGGAAGATCTGGTCGATACCGTTCAGCAGGCCGTTGCCAACGAGTATGAAGCGAAAACCGGAATTAAAGAGACGTTTTATGTCTGCAAACCGTCACAGGGGGCTGGTCAATGGTAACGCAAACTACCGCGCTGGCGCCGGACGGCCAGCCATGGCAGCAGGTAACCCTGCGCAATAAGGCGGGGATGACCGTCACCGTGGCGGACTGGGGCGCGACGCTGCTCAGCGCCGAGGTGCCGCTGGCCGATGGCAGCGTGCGCCATCCGCTGCTGGGCTGCGCAAAGCTGGAAGACTATGCCCACCAGTCCGCGTTTCTTGGCGCCTCGGTAGGCCGCTACGCCAACCGTATCGGCAATAGCCGCTTCCCGCTTGACGGCCAGCTCGTCACCGTCACGCCGTCAAACGACGCGGGCCACCAGCTTCACGGCGGCCCGGAAGGGTTTGATAAACGCCGCTGGCGCATCGTCCGCGCTGACGAGCAGGAAGCGCTGTTCGCCCTGACCTCGCCCGATGGCGATCAAGGCTTTCCGGGCACTCTGCAGGCCACCGCGCACTATCGTCTGACCGACGATAACCGCATCGTGATTACCTATCGCGCCACCGTGGACCAACCCTGCCCGGTGAACATGACCAATCACGTCTATTTCAACCTCGACGGTGACCAGGGCGACGTGCGCCAGCACCAGCTGCAGATCCTCGCCCATCGCTATTTGCCGGTGGAAAGCGATGGTATCCCGGGCGGCGGACTCAAAGACGTCGCCGGCACCAGCTTTGATTTCCGCCAGCCGAAAACCATCGCCGCCGACTTCCTCGCGGATGCCGATCAGCAAAAGGTGAAGGGTTATGACCATGCCTTCCTGCTGGACGCCAGAGGCGACGCCAGTCAACCTGCGGCGCAGGTCTGGTCGCAGGACGGTAAGCTGCAGATGACGGTCTATACCTCCGCTCCGGCGCTACAGTTTTATTCCGGCAACTATCTCGGCGGCACCCCGTCGCAGACGACGGAACCCTACGCCGACTGGCAGGGGCTGGCGCTGGAGAGCGAATTCCTGCCGGATTCGCCGAATCATCCAGAATGGCCGCAGCCGGACTGTGTGTTACGTCCAGGCCAGGAGTACGTCAGCCTGACGGAATATCAGTTTATCGCCCGCTAATCGCCAGCGCCCTCCGCCGGGGGGCGCTGAGTTTCGTCCCCGCCCTCTTCTCTCCTGCCTCTTTTTTCAGCATCCTGCTCTATTTTCCATCATCAAAGGACAAAAAAATAACCTGTGTTTTACAAGCACCTTACACTGAGCCACTATTTTCGCTATGGTTAGGGATAAGCATTGCCGTGAGCCAAATCACGGCAATATAATGAGAATAGTTATCAATCAATAACACATACACCAACATATTCAGCGCACCGTTCGCGGCGCGAGGGATGGCGTGTAGAGAGGAGTAAGAGAATGGCTGTAACTAAGCTGGTACTGGTTCGTCATGGCGAAAGCCAGTGGAACAACGAAAACCGCTTCACCGGTTGGTACGACGTTGATCTGTCCGAGAAAGGCGTTAGCGAAGCGAAAGCAGCAGGTAAACTGCTGAAGGCTGAAGGCTTCAGCTTTGATTTTGCTTATACCTCCGTGCTGAAACGTGCCATCCACACCCTGTGGAACGTGCTGGACGAACTGGATCAGGCCTGGCTGCCGGTTGAGAAATCCTGGAAGCTGAACGAGCGTCATTACGGCGCGCTGCAGGGCCTGAACAAAGCGGAAACTGCTGAGAAATACGGTGACGAGCAGGTTAAACAGTGGCGTCGCGGCTTCGCCGTTACTCCGCCGGAGCTGACCAAAGACGACGAGCGCTACCCGGGCCACGATCCGCGCTATGCAAAACTGACCGACGCGGAACTGCCGACCACTGAAAGCCTGGCGCTGACCATCGACCGCGTCGTGCCTTACTGGAACGAAACCATTCTGCCGCGCCTGAAAAGCGGTGAGCGCGTGATCATCGCCGCTCACGGTAACTCCCTGCGCGCGCTGGTTAAATACCTCGACAACATGGGCGAAGACGAGATCCTCGAACTGAACATCCCGACCGGCGTACCGCTGGTGTATGAGTTCGATGAAAACTTCAAGCCGATCAAACATTACTATCTGGGCAATGCGGAAGAGATCGCGGCGAAAGCGGCTGCCGTCGCCAACCAGGGTAAAGCGAAGTAATTTCCCCCGGTGAAAATAAAAAAGCGTGGAAATCTCCACGCTTTTTTTATGACCTGCGCGAGCGCAACGTAGCTTAGCCGCGGCGGGTTTTCACCGCTTCCGCCAGCTGACGCAGGATCGCTTCGGTATCCTCCCAGCCGATGCAGGCGTCGGTAACGCTCTTGCCGTAGGTCAGCGGTTCACCGCTCTCGAGGCTCTGGTTGCCTTCCACCAGATGGCTTTCAATCATCACGCCCATAATGGCGCGCTCGCCGCCGGCAATCTGCTGGCATACGTCGGCGCCTACTTCCATCTGCTTCTTGAACTGCTTGCTGGAGTTGGCGTGGCTGAAGTCGATCATCACCTGGTCCGGCAGTCCCGCTTTCGCCAGACCGATTTTCACCTCCGCCACGTGCTTCGCGCTGTAGTTCGGCTCTTTGCCGCCGCGCAGAATAATATGGCAGTCGCCGTTGCCGCTGGTATTGACGATAGCGGAGTGGCCCCACTTGGTGACCGACAGGAAACAGTGCGGCGCGCCGGCGGCGTTAATCGCGTCGATAGCCACCTTGATGGTGCCATCGGTACCGTTTTTAAAGCCCACCGGGCAGGAGAGCCCCGAGGCGAGCTCGCGGTGCACCTGGGATTCGGTGGTGCGCGCCCCGATGGCGCCCCAGCTCATCAGATCGGCGACATACTGCGGGGTGATCATATCGAGGAATTCCCCCGCCGCCGGCAGGCCGCTGTCGTTAATATCCAGCAGCAGTTTGCGCGCAATGCGCAACCCGTCGTTGATGCGGAAGCTGTTATCCATATGGGGATCGTTGATAAGCCCTTTCCAGCCGACGGTAGTGCGCGGTTTCTCAAAATAGACGCGCATGACGATCTCGAGCTCGCCCTTCAGCGCCTCGCGCAGGGTCAGCAGACGGGAAGCGTACTCTTTCGCTGCCGCCGGGTCGTGAATAGAACAGGGCCCAATCACCACCAGCAGGCGGTCATCATCACCTTTGAGGATCTGGTGGATCGCTTTGCGAGCATGTGCAACGGTGTTTGCAGCATTTTCGGTAGCAGGGAATTTTTCCAGGAGCGCAACGGGAGGTAATAATTCGTTGATCTCTTTAATGCGTAAATCGTCGTTCTGATAATTCATCTTCTTTCCAGCGTTGCCATACTTATTCAATGAAATGCAATCCCTCCAATCTATCTCTTCGCTGAAATAGTGTAAACGTGATTTTACAGTAGTGATGGAATAATCCTGGAAATAGGCAAAAATACGCCATAAAGTAGCGAAACCAGACTCATGAACTACAATATTTAACTGTTAAAGCTAATTAAGTCTTACGTTTCAGGATTATATAGTGACACTGCGATCGTCTGCGGAGTCTTTAACCATAGCGAGTCAGATCCCTGGCACACTTACCGCTGGAGGCGTAGTTACCGCTTCCCGACCCAACAGGAGTATCCGATGAACATGAAAAAACTGACGACCCTTTTGCTCACCGCCACCTTAGGTCTTGCCAGCGGCGCGGCCCTGGCGGCAGACACCGGCGCCCAGTCCAACAATGGCCAGGCCAACTCTTCCGCTGATGCCGGTCAGGTGGCGCCGGACGCCCGTGAAAACGTGGCGCCGAATAACGTCGATAATAGCCAAATCAATTCTGGCTCTGGCACTGGCACTGGCACTGGCGGCACCATGCTTCATCCTGACGGCTCGACGATGAGCCAGGACAATATGTCGAGCGATGAGGTCCATAAAAACTCGATGTGTAAAGACGGCCGCTGTCCGGACACCGGTAAGAAGCTGGACAACGGCGACAGCATGAACCATGACAACAGCAAAACCGACGGCACCACCCAATAATTGATGCGGTGAGTGCAAACAGAGAAAAGGCGAGCCGGGCTCGCCTTTTCTCTGTTTGTTATCGTTCTCTGTTTATGATGTCATAGCGTGATAATGATAACTATCAAGGGACGACACTATGGCGCACTCGCATTCGCACTCCCCTGCCCAGGCTCCGGATAACGGCAACGCCCGCCGGCTGCTCTGGGCGTTCATCGTCACCGCCGGTTTTATGCTGGTAGAAGCAATCGGCGGCGCGATCTCCGGCTCGTTGGCCCTGCTGGCGGATGCCGGCCATATGCTCACCGACTCCGCCGCCCTGCTGTTTGCGCTGCTGGCGGTTCGCTTCGCCAGCCGTCCCCCGAATGCCCGCCATACCTTTGGCTGGCTGCGTTTGACCACCCTGGCGGCGTTTCTCAATGCCATTGCTCTGGTGGTGATCACCATGCTGATTGTCTGGGAGGCCATTCAGCGCTTCCAGCACCCGCAGCCGGTTGCCGGCGTGACGATGATGGTGATTGCGGTCGCTGGCCTGCTGGCCAACGTGCTGGCTTTCTGGATCCTGCATCGTGGCAGCGAAGAGCGGAACCTCAACGTGCGCGCCGCGGCGCTACACGTGCTCGGCGATCTGCTGGGCTCGGTTGGCGCGATTGTGGCCGCCGTGGTGATCCTCACCACCGGCTGGACACCCGTCGACCCGATCCTTTCCGTGCTGGTTTCCTGCCTGGTGTTACGTAGCGCCTGGCGTCTGCTGAAGGAGAGTCTGAATGAGCTGCTGGAAGGCGCGCCGCGTTCGCTGGATGTGACGGCCCTGCAGCGGGATATCCGCCGCTCTATCCCGGAGGTGCGCGATGTTCACCACGTCCACGTCTGGCTGGTGGGGGAAAAACCGGTGATGACGCTGCATGTGCAGGTTGTGCCGCCGCACGATCATGATGCGTTACTCAACCGTATCCTGCATTTCCTGGAACATAAATATGAAATTGAGCATGCCACGGTACAGATGGAGTACCAGCCCTGCAGCGGCCCGGAGTGCCATCTCAACACGATGCACGCCGGGCACGATCATCACCACCACCATTAGCCAGAAAACGCGTGAGAACCTCGCTCACGCGCGCTGTTTATCCACATCCGGCTGCCGTTCAGCGCAATGAACGTCAGCAAGAGATATTCCAGCGACATCGCATAGACGCCCTGACGGGCAAAAATCACCACGCTGATGACGTTGACGATGACCCACAGCAGCCAGTTTTCAACGTATTTGCGGGTCATTAAGATCATCGCCACTACCGACAGCACCGTCATACAGGAGTCCCAGAACGGGAAGGCGTCCGGCTGCAGTTCCGGCATAGTGACCTGCAAACCGAGCACTTGCATCAGGCTGACCGCGATCCGCGTCAGGAAAGCAAAAAAAGGATTGATAAACAGGGTCAGCAAGCCGATCGCCACCACGCAGGCCGCCAGCCAGCCCAGGGCTTTACTGCGCGGTAGCCAGCGGATCTGCAGCTCAGCCTCATGGTTGCTGCTTTGCCGCGACCAGGCATACCAGCCGTAAACGTTAGCGGCAAAGAAGAACAGCTGCAGCAACAGGCTGGCGTACAGCTGGATCTGAAAGAAGATGATGGCGAACAGCGTGACGTTGACCAGACCGAAGACATAGTTACTGATCTTCTCCAGGCTCGCCAGCCAGATGCACAACAGCCCGGCGATGGTCCCCACGGCCTCTATCCAGGAGAGATCGTATCCCCCGGCGCCGATGGGTATATGTACTAAAATATTCTGCGTGCTAAAAAAATCCATTTTATCCTCTCAGCGCCAGATGACGCGGCAATAGGTTATCCCCGTAGTGTAGCCGCAAAATCCAGCATCCGGTTAAGGGGAATTAATGCGCCAGTCCGCAGCGCTTCGTCGACGTGGATTTCATGTTCAGCGCCGCCCTGCTCGAGACCCTCGGCAATGGCTTTCAGGCCGTTCATCGCCATCCACGGACAATGCGCGCAGCTGCGGCAGGTCGCCCCTTCACCGGCGGTGGGCGCTTCCAGCAGCGTTTTCTCCGGCACCGCCTGCTGCATTTTATAAAAGATACCGCGATCGGTCGCCACGATCAGCTGGCGCTGGGGCAGGCTTTTCGCCGCCGCGATCAGCTGGCTGGTGGAGCCTACGGCATCGGCCATCTCGACGATCGCCTGCGGCGACTCGGGATGGACCAGCACAGCGGCTTCGGGATGCAGAGCCTTCATCCGCATCAACGCCTGGGTTTTAAACTCGTCGTGCACGATGCACGCCCCCTGCCAGCAGAGCACATCTGCGCCGGTCTGACGCTGAACGTAACGGCCAAGATGGCGGTCCGGCGCCCAGAGGATTTTTTGACCAAGGCTATCCAGATGGTCAATGAGTTCCACGGCGATGCTGGAGGTCACCACCCAGTCGGCGCGAGCCTTCACCGCGGCAGACGTATTGGCATAGACCACCACAGTGCGGTCAGGATGAGCGTCGCAAAAGGCGTTGAACTCCTCAATCGGACAGCCCAGATCCAGGGAACACTCGGCGTTCAGGGTCGGCATCAGAATGGTCTTTTCCGGGCTGAGGATTTTGGCGGTTTCCCCCATAAAACGCACCCCGGCGACCAGCAGCGTGGAGGCCGAATGGCGGGCGCCAAAGCGCGCCATCTCCAGCGAGTCGGCAATACAGCCGCCGGTCTCTTCAGCCAGCTGCTGAATTTCAGGATCGGTGTAGTAATGCGCCACCATCACGGCATCGCGCTCGCGCAGCAGACGCTTGATTTTTTCGCGGTAAAACTGCTTTTCATCGACGGTCAGCGGCTGCGGTTTCGGTGGGAAGGGATAAATCGCCGTTTCAGGATCAAACATTACGCTCATCATGCAATCTCGTTTTACTGGCTTAACTCTAAGACCGTTAGTATGGCCTGCCCGCGCCATGATACGGTCATGGTGTTTTATATGCTAAACAAGATAGCCGATTACGCGCCAAAAGTCGTGATGAATTTTGTACATCAGCGCCTGTTCCAGGGGACGATGCTGCGTCGCTGTCCGGGCTACCGGTTCGCGCCCTGTGCAGGCGTGGTAAGCGCAGCGCGAGCGTGGGAAAGCGCTGCATACAATATTGTGGAAATTGATGGGCGGGCAGATAGCAAAAAGGCGCCTTTAGGGCGCCTTTTTACATTGGTGGGTCGTGCAGGATGACTCGGCTTCGCCTCGCCCTTCGGGCCGTCGCCGCAAGCGGCTCCGTTGTCTCACTGCGTTCGACCCGAACCTGCTGCAGAGACACTCGTCTCATCCTGAGACTCGCCCTGCGGGCCAACGCCGCTGCGTTGTTCAAAATTGTTCCCGACAATTTTGTCGAATCGTTAAGTTCCGCGCATAGCAAAAAGGCGCCTTTAGGGCGCCTTTTTACATTGGTGGGTCG
>NZ_JBEAJL010000023.1:0-42218 GCF_040065275.1 Klebsiella sp. JB_Kp042 | reverse complement strand
CGCACCCTTGGTAAGGGTGAGGTCCCCAGTTCGACTCTGGGTATCAGCACCACTTTTTAGGTTAAAGTTCGGCACGTTGTAAAGAATTTGCCTGGCGACAATAGCGCGGCGGTCCCACCTGACCCCATGCCGAACTCAGAAGTGAAACGTCGTAGCGCCGATGGTAGTGTGGGGTCTCCCCATGTGAGAGTAGGGAATCGCCAGGCATCAAATAAAGCAGAAGGCCCAGTCGAAAGACTGGGCCTTCTGCTTTTGTGTTATCTGTTGATAAGCAGTCCTGCCGCCAGGGGGAAACCCGTCAAAGCCGATTTGCGCGTAATGCAGCAAGGGACAGTGAGTTTGTTTGTTCGGTTGTCATGTGGATGATGCGCAGAAGAGCAGATACAGGTTCGACGCTAGCCCCTGTATCTGCTGGTCGGGGGAGAATTAGCGGGTCAGCGCGACGATCCCTAACGTGAGGCCGGCTACCGCGGCGGCGCCCCCGGCGATCGCGCCTGCGGTGTCCCAGTTGTCTTCTGTTGTGCCTTTCATACAGGTATTGGTGTGGACTAAGCGGCCTTGCGAGTCATACACCGGCACGCAGGGAGAGTCATGGGCACAGCCTGCCAGCAGAGAGGCCAGCAGCGCCACGATTAAATACTTTTTCATGATATTACCTCTGGATAATCCGCAGGGTTGTACTGAAAGCCAGTGCAGAACGGAATGGCTTATTTTATCACCGCGGATTGTCCGGCCCGGATGCCGAAATCATCTCAATATATGAGCCACGTAAATATCGTGAAGATAAGCAGGGGAATATGCAGAAAAGATGGAGAGAACGATCGTGTCCCAGCGCTGCCGCGCGCGATAGCGGTTGTCAGATAGCGGGAAGCTGTAGTGGTTGCTCATATACCAGGCGAAAAAAAAGCGCCCGCAGGGGCGCCTTTAATACCAGGCCGGGTTATTCAGCGTGCCGGGTAAAACGTCGTCTGACGACCACAAAGAAGACCGGAACAAAGAAGATCGCCAGCAGTGTCGCGGTTAGCATCCCGCCCATGACACCGGTACCCACCGCATTCTGCGCCCCGCTGCCGGCACCATGGCTAATCACCAGCGGCATGACCCCGAGAATAAAAGCCAGAGAGGTCATCAGAATGGGTCGCAGGCGCATCCGCGATGCCTCCAGGGTTGCTTCAATGATCCCTTTCCCTTCTTTCTCCATCAGATCCTTGGCGAATTCGACGATCAGGATCGCGTTCTTCGCCGACAAACCGATCGTGGTCAGAAGGCCTACCTGGAAGTAAACGTCGTTATTCAGCCCACGCAGCGTGGCGGCTAACAGCGCGCCGATGACCCCCAGCGGAACCACTAGCATGACTGAGAACGGAATCGACCAGCTCTCATACAGCGCCGCCAGGCACAGGAAGACGACAATCAGCGAGATGGCATAGAGCGCGGGAGCCTGGTTGCCGGAAAGGCGTTCCTGGTAAGACATCCCAGTCCAGTCGTAACCAATACCGCTCGGCAGTTTACTGGCCAGCGCTTCCATCAGCGCCATGGCTTCCCCGGTACTCTTGCCCGGCGAGGCTTCACCGAGGATCTCCATGGAGGGTAAACCGTTGTAGCGTTCCAGACGCGGCGAGCCATATATCCAGCGCGAGGTGACGAAGGCGGAGAACGGAACCATCTCGCCATTGGCGCTACGAACATACATATTGTTAATGTCGCTCGGCAGCATACGGAAATGGGCATCAGCCTGAACGTACACTTTCTTGACGCGACCACGGTCAATAAAGTCATTGACGTAGTACCCGCCCAGCGCAGCGGATATCGTTTCATTGATATCGGAGAGCGATACGCCCAGCGCCTGCGCTTTTTCCTGGTCGACATCCAGTTTGAACTGCGGCGTATCTTCCAGCCCATTAGGCCGTACCCGTACCAGCTGATCCGGATGCTGTTTCACCATGCCCAGCAGTTGATTGCGCGCCTGCGTCAGGGCAGTATGACCTAGCCCGCCCTGGTCGATCAGCTCAAAGTCGAAGCCGGTGGCGGTACCCAGCTCAATAATGGCAGGCATGTTGAACGGGAAAACCATGGCGTCTTTGATCTGGCTGAAGGCCACGGTGGCTCGCTTGATGATGGACTCCACGCTGTTTTTATCGCCGCTGCGCGCTTCCCATGGTTTCAGGCTGACAAACGCCATGCCGGAGTTTTGTCCCTGGCCGCTGAAGCTGAAGCCGTTAACGGTAAAGACGCTTTCGACGTTAGCCTTCTCGTTATGCAGATAGTAGTCGGTCACGGTATCCAGCACTTTCTGTGTCCGCTCCTGTGTAGCGCCGGAAGGCAGCTGGATCATGGTCAGGAAGACCCCCTGGTCTTCATCGGGTAGAAAGGATGTCGGGAGACGCATAAACAGCACGGCCATTCCCACGACGATCAGCAGATAGATCACCAGGTAACGGCCGGTTCCACGCAAAATACCGCTGACGCTGTTGGTGTAGTGGTTAACGCTCTGGTCAAAACGGGCGTTAAACCAGCCGAAAAATCCTTTTTTCTCATGGTGTTCAGCTGAGGCTGGCTTCAACAACGTGGCGCAGAGCGCTGGTGTCAGCACCAGGGCAACCAGCACGGAGAGCGCCATGGCGGAAACGATGGTGATCGAAAACTGGCGATAAATCGCGCCGGTGGAACCGCCGAAGAAGGCCATCGGCACGAAAACCGCAGAGAGCACCATGGCGATACCCACCAGCGCCCCCTGGATCTGCGACATCGACTTTTCCGTCGCTTCTTTTGGCGAGAGCTTCTCCTCAACCATCACACGTTCGACGTTTTCCACCACCACAATGGCGTCATCGACCAGCAGACCTATCGCCAGCACCATACCAAACATCGTCAGGGTGTTGATGGAGTAGCCAAACATCGACAGTACCGCGAAGGTACCCAACAGCACGACGGGCACGGCAATGGTCGGAATGAGCGTAGCGCGCATGTTCTGCAGGAACAGATACATGACAAGGAAGACGAGAATAATCGCTTCAAAGAGCGTTTTGACCACTTCGTGAATAGAGATTTTGACGAAAGGGGTCGTATCGTACGGATAGACCACCGAAGTAAGGCTGCAGTTCGGCCAGCTTCGCTTTAATCGCGGTGGCAGTATCCAGCGCGTTGGCGCCGGTCGCGAGCTTAATACCCAGACCAGAGGCGGGCTTGCCGTTAATTCTGGCAACGACATTGTAGTTCTCTCCGCCCAGCTCAACGCGGGCGACATCTTTCAAATGGACGACAGAACCATCGGCATTGACCCGCAGCGTGACCTTGCCAAACTCCTGCGGATCTTTAAGCCGCGTCTGGGCAATGATCGACGCGTTCAACTGCTGGCCTTTCAGCGCTGGCGTACCGCCCAGCTGGCCGGCGGCAATCTGATCGTTCTGAACCTGCAGCGCATTGATGACGTCCACCGGCGTCAGGTTGTATTTGTTCAGCAGGTTGCCATCCAGCCAGATGCGCATGGCGTACTGCGCGCCGAACAGCTGTACATCGCCCACACCGTTGAGTCGGCTGATGGGATCTTTAACATTAGAGGCGACATAGTCGGAAATATCATCCTGGGTGGTGACCGGGTTATCAGAGATAAAGCCGGCCACCAGCAGGAAGCTGCTGCTGGACTTCTCTACGCTAATTCCCTGCTGCTGGACTTCCTGAGGCAGCAGCGGGGTGGCCAGCTGCAGTTTGTTTTGCACCTGCACCTGGGCGATATCCGGATCGGTGCCGGACTTAAAGGTAAGCGTGATGGTTACTGAGCCGGCGGAATCGCTGGTCGACGACATATACATCAGGTTGTCGATACCGTTCATGTTCTGCTCAATAACCTGAGTGACCGTGTCCTGCACGGTCTGAGCATCCGCACCGGGATAGGTGGCGGAGATCGCCACCGCAGGGGGCGCAATCGTCGGATACTGCGCTATCGGCAGCTGGAGAATGGCCAGACCGCCGGCAATCATCATGATGATGGCCAGCACCCAGGCAAAGACCGGTCGATGGATAAAAAACTTAGACATGGCTGGGTATCCTTATTGCGCGACCGGTGCCGCACGCTCCACTTCTGCTTTAACGGTGACGCCGGGACGGACTTTCTGTAAGCCGCTGACAATCACCTTGTCGCCCGGCTTCAGCCCGCTGGTGATAAGCCACTTATCGCCCACGGCCTGGGAAGCCACCACTTGACGGGTTTCAACCTGATTTTTGTCATTCACCAGCATGACGGAGGCATCGCCCCGCGGCGTTCGAGTCACCCCCTGCTGCGGCACCAGGATGGCCTGAGGATCGGTGCCTTCATCGATGCGGGCGCGGACGAACATCCCCGGCAGCAGGACATGCTGCGGGTTAGGGAAGATAGCGCGCAGGGTAATTGAACCTGTACTTTCATCGACAGTGACGTCGGAGAACTGCAGCGAACCCTTAAGCGGATAGGCCTGACCGTTCTCCATCAGCAGTTCAACGCTTTTGGTGTCGCCGCCGCGTTGCAGGCTTTCCTGCTTAAGGCGCATGAAGTCATTGCTGGATTCCGTCACGTCGACGTAGATCGGATCGAGCTGCTGGACGGTGGCCAGGGCATCCGACTGACCGTTGGTAACCAATGCCCCCTCGGTGACGCTCGATTTACCGATGCGTCCGCTAATGGGAGAGGTCACTTTGGTGTAGGCCAGGTTGATGCGGGCGCTTTCCACGGAGGCTTTGGTAGCGATGACGTCGGCATCGGCCTGGCGGGCGGTGGCCACCGCCTGATCGTATTCCTGTTGACTGATATACTTGGTACCCAGCAGCGGAACGTAGCGTTTCACCGTCAAGTGGGCGATGGCGGCTGCGGCTTCGGCTTTTGCTTCATCGCCCTTGGCGCTGTTCCACGCCGCCTGGTAGGTTGCCGGATCGATCTGATAGAGCGACTGGCCTGCTTCGACATCGCTTCCTTCAACAAAGTTACGCTTCAGGATAATACCGCTTACCTGAGGTCGGACTTCCGCCACGCGAAAAGCTGAAGTTCGGCCTGGCAGTTCGGTGGTGACCGACAGCGGCGCGCTGTTCACGACATGGACCGTCACCTGCGGCGCCTGGGCATGGGGTTGCGGATTGTCCGAATTATCGCAGCCGGTAAGCAATAAGGCCGAGATAATTAAACCGGATAAAAGTGTCACTCTGGCGTGAGTAGTCATGGCGGTTCCTTATAGATTACGTGCCAAATTCGGCGGCGAATCTGTGAAAGAAAGAGGGAATTAAAAAGCAGTTTGCCATCCTACAAATAAACGCCGCTGGATGTAAGGGATAGTTATTTTGGGACAATCAGCAAGGCACGCAAAAACAAAAAAACGCGCTGCCTTTTTATTCTGTTTACCTTAATTGTAAATCTTAATAAATAGACATCAATTCCGTGAATGAGTTATTTATTAATATTGATTTGGGTAATTTATTTGACGATGGCGTCAGAATTAACTTGTCTGCATTTTTGCTAAAAAATATTCCATGACAAATGTTAGGTTAAGCGATCTTCAGAAAATCCTAAATATCCTGTCTGGCGGGAAGGGGGCTTGTATGGCAAGAAAAACGAAAGAAGAGGCGCTACGCACGCGGCAGCTCCTGATTGAGTCCGCGATCCAGCAGTTCGCTCTGCGGGGGGTGACCAACACGACCCTGACGGATATTGCTGATGCGGCGGGAGTGACCCGCGGCGCCGTCTACTGGCATTTTGCCAGTAAGACCGAGCTGTTTAATGAAATGTGGCAGCAGCAGCCACCGCTCAGGGATTTGATTCAGCATAGCCTCGCAACAGAGAATGAACAGGAGCCATTAAATGCATTGCGCGAGCGGTTTATTACCGGGCTCCGCTATATTGCTGCGAATCCTCGCCAGCGCGCGCTGATGCAAATTCTTTATCAGCGCTGCGAGTTTGCCAATGATATGCTTTCGGAAAATGAAATTCGCCAGCGCATTGGCTTTAATTATTCGCTCATCGGCGGCATGCTGCAGTGCTGTGTGCGTAACAATATATTGCCAGCCGAAACAAATATTGAAGTGATATTAATTGTTTTACACAGCGCCTTTTCCGGACTAATTAAAAACTGGCTGCTCGATCCGCAACGCGTCGATCTTTATCAGCAGGCGCCTGCGCTGGTGGATAATATTATGGCGGTAGTCTGTGCTGCTCGTGTATCGGAGACGCCGGTACTGCGGGCGGTGAATCAGTAATGTGTCCCGCTGCCGCAGGTAATAAAAAAGGCGCTTCCCCATGCCGAAGAGCGCCTTTTATATCAAGCAAGCAACTGACTAGTATCAGTTCATGCCGTATTTTTTCAGTTTTTTACGCAGCGTACCGCGGTTGATGCCCATCATCAGGGCAGCGCGGGTCTGGTTACCACGGGTGTATTGCATCACCATGTCCAACAGGGGCTGTTCAACTTCAGCCAGTACCAGCTCATACAGGTCATTCACATCCTGACCGTTCAGTTGAGCAAAATAGTTCTTCAGTGCCTGTTTAACCGAGTCACGCAGGGGCTTTTGAGTTACCTGATCCTGAGAGTTAACGGTAGAAACGGTCAGTACGTCAGAATTTACGCGTTGTTCGAACATAGTTCTGTCAGCTCTTTATTTCTATTACGCAAAATTTTCGAAGTATGCCTCCAACGCCTCCAGCTGTTCGCTGGCATCCTCAATGGCGTTGAATGTGCGCCGAAACTGGTCATCTGGAGCATGTTCCTGAAGATACCAGGAGACGTGTTTACGCGCGATTCGGTACCCTTTTGCCTGACCATAAAAGTCATGCAATTCCCGAACGTGCGCACAAAGCAAGCGCTTGACCTCTGCCAGCGGCAGCGGGGGCAGCAGCTCTCCAGTGTCCAGATAATGCTGGATTTCCCGAAAGATCCAGGGTCTTCCCTGAGCTGCACGGCCTATCATCAGGGCATCAGCCCCTGTATAGTCGAGCACAGCTCTGGCTTTAAGCGGGTCAGTAATGTCGCCATTCGCGATAATCGGAATGGAAACTTTCTGCTTAACTGCCCGAATACTGTCGTACTCAGCGTCTCCGTTAAACAAGCAGGCGCGGGTGCGTCCGTGAATAGTCAGAGCCTGAATGCCACACTCTTCGGCCAGTTGGGCAATCTCTACGCAGTTACGGTGTTCCGGTTCCCAACCGGTGCGAATCTTGAGAGTCACAGGAACGTCCACCGCATTCACGACCGCCGTCAGGATCGACTTCACCTGGTCGGGGTACTGCAAGAGGGCTGAACCTGCAAGCTTGCGATTCACCTTTTTCGCCGGGCATCCCATATTGATATCAATAATCTGGGCGCCGCTTTCCACGTTAATCCGCGCGGCGGCAGCCATCTCTTCCGGCACGCTACCGGCGATTTGCACGGTACGAATACCGGGCTCATCAATATGCACCATCCGTAAACGGGACTTGTCGCTCTCCCACACCTGTGGGTTAGAGGACATCATCTCGGAAACGGTTAAACCCGCTCCCATCTCGTAGCACAGCGTCCGGAATGGTCTGTCAGTAATGCCAGCCATGGGCGCTGCGATCAGGCGATTTCTGAGCTGGTGGTGTCCGATGCGCATGAGTTAAGAAATGACCATACTGTGACTGCAAGGCGGCGTATATTACGCATTTTTTGCACGAGATGAAAGGCCAAACTTTGAGCAATCCTCTGTTGCAGATCAATGAATCCGGGACTAACGTAAAAGGAATGAATAAATACTTATATTAATCATTGATTTAATGGCTGATGGATAATTTGTGTCCATTTATAAAATCATAAAACTTCTCGATTTTTCTTAGAAAAACTCGCTACCAGACGATATAAAACGCTGTTTTTATAGCCAAAAAAGTGCTCTGTAGTGCGATCTGCCTCTCATTTCCTGGCATTATTTGGTGGCTACTGGAAACAAAAATGCGGCCCACAGGCCGCATTGCGCTTAGTTTTTCCGGCCGGTGATCCGGCACCACTCCTCTTTCTCGACCACCGGGTCAAGGGTGAAGAGATCGGCGTAGGCTTCACAGACGCTCTCCGCCTGGCTGGCAAGGATGCCGGAAAGCCCCAGCAAACCGCCTGAAACGGGCAGGACGCTGATTAACGGCGCCAGCTCACGTAACGGGCCAGCCAGGATATTGGCGACCACGACGTCGGCTTTCATCGACTCGGGCTGGTCCTGAGGAAGATAGAGCTCCAGACGCTCAGATACGCCGTTACGCTGCGCGTTATCGCGGCTGGCCTGAATAGCCTGCGGGTCGATATCAATGCCGATCGCTTTTGCGGCCCCCAGCTTCAGCGCGGCAATCGCCAGGATGCCGGAACCGCAGCCGAAATCAATGACCGTTTTTCCGTTGAGGTCGAGTCCATCGAGCCACTGCAGGCACAGGGATGTCGTCGGGTGCGTGCCGGTACCGAAGGCCAGACCCGGATCGAGCATCACGTTGACGGCATTTTCATCCGGAACGTCGCGCCAGCTCGGGCAGATCCACAGCCGCTCACCGAAACGCATCGGATGGAAATTATCCATCCATTCCCGCTCCCAGTCTTTAGCTTCCAGCTGCTCGATCTTATGCGCGAAGCCGGCGCCCAGCAGCGGGTGCTGCTCCAGTTGGGCAACGACCGCTTTCATATCGGTTTCGGCATCGAACAGGCCGATCACGTCGGTATCGCCCCACAGCCGGGTTTCCCCGGGTAATGGCTCAAATACCGGCGTATCGTGCGTATCCTGGAAGGTGATCGAGACCGATCCGGCCTCCATCAGCGCATCGCTAAGATCTTCAGCGTTCGCGCCGGTGGTATTTAGTTTCAGTTGGATCCATGGCATAGCAAAACTCTTTATTTATCAGTAGTCAAAATAGGTGGCTGTGGTGCGGGACGGCCGAAACGGTTCCCTGCCACAAACGCCAGTAAACTCAGCAGCAGCGCGGGAACGATCGGGTGGAAGCCGAGAAACTGCACTTTCAGCGTGGCAAGTACGGCATACAGCACGCCGCCCACGATCATCGCGCTCAGCGCGCCAGCCGCGTTGGCACGTTCCCAATACAGGCCCAGTACCAGCGGCCACAGGAAGACGGCTTCCAGGCCGCCGAAGGCCAGCAGATTCAGCCAGATAATCATCTCCGGCGGTCGCCAGGCCGCGAGCAGCAGCAGAACACCCAACAGGAGCGTGATGCCGGCGGACATGCGTTTTAGCCGCTTTTCGTTAGTCGCCTGATCCGGACGCCAGTTCAGATACAGATCCTTGATGATCGTAGCGGAACTTTGCAGAAGCTGGGCATTGATCGTCGACATAATCGCCGCCATCGGCGCGGCCAGAAAGATCCCTGCCGCAAAGGGCGGGAGCACTTTGACCATCAGCGTCGGGATCACCAGATCCGGTACGGTTAAGTCGGGGAGCACCGCCCGACCTAACGCGCCGGCCAGGTGCATGCCAAACATCAGGATCGCCACTACGATGGTGCCGATCATGATGCCGCGATGCACGGCTTTGCTGTCTTTGTAGGAGATACAGCGTACGGCGGTATGCGGCAGGCCAATGACGCCGAAGCAGACCAGCACCCAAAACGAGGCCATAAAGGTTGGCGAGAGGATATCTTCCGCCCCCTGCGGGGACACCAGCTTGACGTCGATCGACTGCAGAGTCTCTACCGCATGGCCAATCCCGCCGGCGGCGTGGATCACCCCCACCAGTAGCACGATCGTGCCGATCAGCATCACCATGCCCTGCATGGTATCGTTGAGCACGCTGGCGCGAAAGCCGCCATAGGCGGTATACAGCGCGATGCTGATGCCGAAGATCAGCAGACCGGTATCGTAGGGAATACCCGCAGCCGTCTCCAGCAGGCGGGCGCCGCCGATAAACTGGACGGTCATGGCGCCAACGAAGGCTACCAGCAGGCTCAGGCTGGCCAGCCAGACCAGCAGACGGCTCTGGTAGCGCGCAAACAGCATGTCATTGAGGGTGACGGCATTATAACGACGCGCAAGGATGGCGAATTTTTTTCCCAGTACGCCCAGCGACAGCCAGATGGCGGGGAGCTGGATCATCGCCAGCAGTACCCATCCCAGGCCGTATTTATAGGCGGCGCCGGGTCCGCCGATAAATGAGCTGGCGCTGATATAGGTGGCGGTTAGCGTCATGGCCAGCACGAAGCCGCCCATCGAGCGGCTGCCGAGAAAGTACTCATTAAGAAAGCTTCCTGAGGCGCGTTTTCTCATGGCGTAAAGGGATAAGCCGAACACCACCACCAGATAGGCGATCAGGGGAATAATGACCTCAAACTGCATCATCGTCCTCCAGAGGTATGTCGCGGAAAACCAGTTTGACCATCGCCCAGCACAGCAGAATAAACAGCAGCGGAACCAGCAGGCAGGCCATTTCAAACCAGTGGGGCAGGCCGGTAAAACCGATAGCCACCCCCGGCAGATAGGCGGCGGCCAGCCAGGCGGCAAGATAGAGAAGGGTCAGCCACAGCGCCCAGCGCGCTTCTTTGTGGGCCTGAACAAAGCGTTTGTCCATTTTTTGTCCCTTGAGGATAAAGAAAGCGGGGATTGTACCGCATGGTATAGATGAGGAGAGAGAAAAAGAAAAAAGGCCGGAAAATCCGGCCTTTTGCTGAGAGAGCAGAATTATTTTTCCTGCAAGCCGAGTTTTTTCTCCAGATAGTGGATGTTGGTGCCACCATGCTGGAAGTTCTCGTCGCTCATAATGCGCATCTGCAGATCGACGTTGGTCTTGATGCCATCGATGATCAGCTCCTGCAGCGCATTCTTCATGCGGGCAATCGCCACGTCACGGCTTTCGCCGTAGCAGATCAGTTTGCCGATCATGGAGTCATAGTACGGCGGTACGGTGTAGCCGGCGTAAATATGGGACTCCCAGCGCACGCCAAAGCCGCCCGGCGCGTGGAAACGGGTAATTTTACCCGGGCTCGGCAGGAAGGTGTTCGGGTCTTCGGCGTTGATACGGCATTCCACCGCATGGCCGCGAACCACCACTTCATCCTGCTTGATGGACAGCGGCTGGCCGGCTGCGATACGCAGCTGCTCTTTGATCAGGTCAACGCCGGTGATCATTTCAGTTACCGGATGCTCTACCTGGATACGGGTGTTCATTTCAATGAAGTAGAACTCGCCGTTTTCGAAAAGGAACTCAAAGGTACCCGCCCCGCGGTAGCCGATATCGACACAGGCTTTCGCGCAACGCTCGCCGATGTAGCGACGCAGTTCCGGAGTGATGCCCGGCGCCGGCGCTTCTTCGACCACTTTCTGGTGACGACGCTGCATGGAGCAGTCACGTTCAGCCAGATAGATAGCGTTGCCCTGACCGTCCGCCAGTACCTGAATTTCAATGTGACGTGGGTTTTCCAGGTATTTCTCCATGTAGACCATATCGTTGTTGAAAGCCGCTTTGGCTTCCGCTTTGGTCATGGAGATGGACTGGGCCAGTTCAGCGTCGCTGCGCACAACGCGCATACCGCGACCGCCGCCGCCGCCGGAGGCCTTGATGATCACCGGATAGCCGATGCGTTTAGCATGGGCGCGGTTAGCGTCCATGTCGTCGGTCAGCGGGCCGTCAGAACCGGGTACGGTCGGGACGCCGGCTTTTTTCATGGCGGTGATCGCGGACACTTTGTCGCCCATCAGGCGGATAGTGTCGGCTTTCGGGCCGATGAAGATAAAGCCGGAGCGCTCAACCTGCTCAGCAAAGTTGGCGTTCTCGGAGAGGAAGCCATACCCCGGGTGAATCGCTACCGCGCCGGTGATCTCAGCGGCGCTGATGATAGCTGGGATGTTCAGATAGCTTTTTACGGACGGAGCCGGACCGATACAGACCGTCTCATCCGCTAACAATACGTGTTTTAGATCGCGATCCGCGGTGGAATGCACAGCAACGGTCTTGATGCCCAGTTCTTTACAGGCACGAAGGATGCGCAGTGCGATCTCGCCACGGTTAGCGATGACAATTTTATCCAGCATGTTCGCCTCGTTACTCGATAACTACCAGCGGCTCGTCGAATTCTACCGGTTGGCCGCTTTCGATCAGAATGGCTTTCACCACGCCGGCTTTGTCGGCTTCGATCTGGTTCATCATTTTCATCGCTTCGACGATGCACAGGGTGTCGCCCACGTTAACTTTCTGGCCAACTTCCACAAACGCTTTCGCGTCTGGGCTTGGCGTACGATAGAAAGTACCAACCATCGGGGAACGTACGATGTGACCACTGATTTCCGCTTTTGCCGGCGCTTCTGCTGCTGCAGCTGGCGCGGCAGCCGCGGCGGCAGGTGCCTGAGGCTGCATCATCGGCGCAGCATAAGCCTGCTGCATAACCGGATAGCTTGCGGCCGGTGCAGAGCGGCTGATGCGAACAGACTCTTCGCCTTCAGAAATTTCCAGTTCGGAGATACCTGATTCTTCAACCAGCTCGATCAGTTTTTTAATCTTACGAATATCCATGAGTGGGTTCCGTACTCTTTGTTTAGTGTGATTGTGACAGGCGTTTTACCGCCGTCTGTAAAGCGTATGAATAGCCGTCCGCCCCCAGTCCGCAGATGACGCCAGCGGCGACATCTGACAGATACGAATGCTGGCGGAAGGGTTCGCGTGCATGCACATTGCTCAGGTGAATCTCGATAAACGGGATGTTCACGGCAAGCAAAGCGTCACGGATTGCTACGCTGGTATGCGTGAACGCGGCCGGATTAATCAGGATATAGTCCACGTTGTCTTTAGCCTGATGAATTCGGTCGATTAACGCATGCTCCGCGTTGGACTGCAGGTGATCCAGGCTCACATTCAGCGCCGCCGCTTCAGATGTTAAATGGTTAACAATCTCCGCCAGCGTGAGCGGACCATACTTCTCAGGCTCGCGGGTACCGAGCATGTTAATGTTTGGACCATTCAAAAGCAAAATGTGAAACTTCTTTGCCATCGTGTGGCGATCTCCTGCCATTTTCGGGTAAAAAACAACATATACCTTCAATGCGCCCTTGTCACCTTTTCAGGGTCAGAAAACCCCGTCAGGAAAGCCAAAGTCGCACATTATAACGATTTCGTAGCAATTGGCAGCTAAATACTGGTCTTATCAGGGAAGATTATCAACCGCTATCTTAAAAAGAGTCGCGGTTGATAAAGGATCTGCGGGAAACTGCACATTACGGGATTCAGCGCCACCACTGGCGGAACTTCTTGTAACGCCATGCCAGCAGCGCCACTGCCAGCAGGGCATAAATGATGGGCTGCGGCGAGAGGATCTTCACTGACCACAGGTAGTGAATCGGCGCGAGGATCGCCACCAGATAGACGAAGTTGTGTAAAAGTTGCCAGCGGCGGCCCAGTTTTCGCTGCATCGCCTGCGTCGACGTCACCGCCAGCGCCAGCAGGAGCGCCCAGCTGACCATGCCTAACGTCAGATAGGGGCGGTTGATAATCTCCGAGCCCAGCAGCGCCAGATTGTTAATGCCCAGCTCCAGCAGGGTATAGCTGGTCAGGTGCAGCGTCGCCCAAGCGAAACACCATAAACCTAACAGGCGACGAACGCGAATCAATAATGGTTGTTTCGCATAGCGCGCCAGCGGGGAGACCAGCAGCGTCGCCAGCAGAAACTTCAGCGCCATCCTGCCGGTAAAATGCTGGATATCCTTGGCCGGATCGGCGCTAAAGTAGCCCTGATGTCCGGCCCAGAATAGCCAGACCAGCGGCAAAAAACCCGCCAGATGAAGTAAAACCTTCAGCCAGGCGATCTGTTTGACGGTGAAACGCACTAGAAGTTCTCCCGCAGATTCATGCCGCGATACAACGACGCCACCTCGTCGGCATAGCCGTTAAACAGCAGGGTTGGCTGACGCTTGACATCGAGTACGCCGCCGGCGCCGATAAACCGCTCGCTGGCCTGCGACCAGCGGGGGTGATCGACGTGCGGATTGACGTTGGCGAAGAAGCCGTATTCGTCCGGTGCCGCCAGGTTCCAGGTGGTCGGCGGCCGCTCGCGGGTCAGTTCAATGCTGACGATGGATTTAATGCCTTTGAAACCGTACTTCCACGGCACAGTAAGGCGGACCGGCGCGCCATTTTGCGGCGGCAGCGCTTTGCCATACACCCCGACGGTGAGCAGCGTCAGCGGATGCATCGCTTCATCCAGCCGCAGCCCCTCCACGTAAGGGTAAGCCAGTCCCCCACCGATAAACCGATCTTTCTGCCCGGGCATTTGATCCGGAGCATAGAGGGTTTTGAAGGCCACATAGCGCGCATTGCTGGTGGGCTCCACCAGCGCCAACAGCTTATGCAGCGGGAAGCCGACCCAGGGGACCACCATCGACCAGGCTTCCACGCAGCGCATACGATAAATACGCTCTTCCAGCGGGAAGCGTTTGGTCAGATCGTCATGGTCGAGAGTCAGCGGCTTCGCCACCTCACCGCCGATGGTCAATGTCCAGGGATCGGTGCGCAGGCTACCCGCGTTCGCCGCCGGATCGGCTTTATCGAGGCCGAATTCATAAAAGTTATTGTAGCCGGAGACTTTATCTTCCGGGGTAAGCGTCAGCTTAGCCTGCCATTCAGCGGGTTTAGCAAAGTCCAGGGCTTTGCCCGCCGGGGCTGGCGGACGGTCGTGGCCTTTAAACCAGTCCAGCAGGTCGGCCTGCGCGGCGGCGGGAAGCGAAAGGGCGGTCGCGCTGATGCCCAGCATTTTCAGTACCTGGCGCCGCTGGAGCATAAAAACGGATTCGGCCGTGACGTCGGCTTCCGTCAGTTTTTTTCTTTTCATGGTGTCCTCCGTCATGCGTTTCCTTAAGCATGACGGAGGCGGCGATGAATCGCGAATATGTCACGAAAAATTGCACATTAGGAGCATGGGCCGCCGCCGAAGCAGGGGCGCGGTCATCCAGGAATCTTCGGAAAGTGGCGCAAGACGTTTCCTTTACCGCGCCTGACCCGGCATCTTTAGCAGGGAAAAAAGCGGACGGGAGGCTGGCAGGACGGAAAATCGGCAATAATGTGCGCCGCTGGCGCGGGTTTGCCATCCAGCGTCTAAAATTAAAGCGCTTCTGGCGCAGGCCGCAGGCGGGCGGCGATTGGCAAATTTTTTCTGCCGACTATACTCGCTATCGGCATACTTTCGCCGATAATACGCATTCCATTGCCAGACTCGCCATCTTTGATAGTATGCGTCGCGCTTTAAAAGGTTAATGCTAGCGTCAAGGCGCGCGCCGGCACGGGAGCCTGATGGTTCATCGGGCAGTCATTCACTCGCGGAGTTAACACAGGGATGCGATTAACGACGAAGTTCTCAGCCTTTATCACGCTGCTAACTAGCCTGACCATCTTTGTCACGCTGATTGGCGCTTCGCTGAGTTTTTACAACGGCATTGAGAACAAGGTCGAAAACCGGGTTCAGGCGGTGGCGACCATGCTGGATAACCGGCTCATCACTACCTCTTTTGATAAGCTTGAGCCGCAGCTGGATGAGCTGATGACGCCGATAGAGATCGTGCATATCGATTTCATGCTTAACGGTAAACCGCTCTACAGCCACTCCCGAACCGACAGCTACCGCCCGCTTGGCAGTCATGAGCAATTCCGTGAGATCACGGTCCCGTCGTTGAAACATCCCGGTATCTCTCTGCATCTGGTCTACGTTGACCCGATGGTGAACTATTTCCGTTCGCTGTCGATTACCGCCCCGCTGTCGATCTCCATCGGCTTCATGGTGGTGATTATTTTCTTCGCCGTCCGCTGGATCCGCCGCCAGCTGGCGGGTCAGGAGCTGCTTGAGCTTCGTTCCACGCGTATCCTGAGCGGCGAGCGCGGGCCGCAGGTGCGCGGCTCAGTCTATGAATGGCCTGCCAGCACCAGTAGCGCGCTGGATATGCTGCTGTCGGAGCTGCAGTTTGCCAGCGATCAGCGCAGCCGGATGGATACGCTGATTCGCTCCTATGCGGCACAGGATTCTAAAACCGGGCTGAATAATCGCCTGTTTTTTGACAATCAGCTGGCCACGCTGCTGGAAGATCAGGAGAAGGTGGGGGCGTACGGCATCGTGATGATGATCCGTCTACCGGAGTTTGATCTGCTACGGGACAACTGGGGGCGGGCGGCGGCCGAAGAACATTACTTCACGCTTATCAACCTGCTCTCTACCTTTATTATGCGTTACCCTGGCGCGCTGCTGGCGCGCTATCACCGTAGCGACTTCGCTGTGCTGCTGCCGCACCGCACGTTAAAAGAGGCGGATAGTATCGCCGGGCTGCTGCTGAAGGCCATGGACGCGCTGCCTCCGACGCGGATCCTCGATCGTGACGATATGATGCATATCGGCATCTGTTCTTTCCGCAGCGGACAATCGGCGGCGCAAGTGATGGAACATGCAGAAGCGGCGACGCGCAACGCGGTGCTGCAGGGCAGCAACAGCTGGTCGGTCTATGACGATACCCTTCCGGAGAAAGGCCGCGGCAACGTTCGCTGGCGGACGCTGATCGAACAGATGCTGAGCCGCGGCGGGCCGCGGTTGTACCAGAAGCCCGCCGTCACCCGCGACGGTCGGGTGCATCACCGTGAACTGATGTCGCGGATGTACGACGGTAAAGAAGAGGTGATTGCCGCCGAGTACATGCCGATGGTGCTGCAGTTTGGCCTGGCGGAGGAGTATGACCGCCTGCAGGTGACGCGCCTGCTGCCGTTTTTAGGCTTCTGGCCCGAGGAGAATCTGGCGCTGCAGCTGTCGGTGGAGTCGCTGATCCGTCCGCGTTTCCAGCGCTGGCTGCGCGATGCTCTAATGCAGTGTGAAAAATCGCAGCGTCAACGGATTATTTTTGAACTTGCTGAGGCAGATGTTTGTCAATATATCGGCCGTCTGCAGCCGGTTATGCGGTTGGTTAACGCGCTTGGCGTTCGGGTGGCGGTGGTTCAGGCAGGCTTAACCCTGGTGGGAACCAGCTGGATCAAGCAGCTGGATGCGGAGCTGATCAAACTGCATCCGGGCCTGGCGCGCAACATCGAAAAGCGCAGCGAGAACCAGCTGCTGGTGCAAAGCCTGGTGGAAGCCTGTAAAGGCATGCCTATGCAAGTTTTTGCGACGGGCGTACGCAGCCGCAGCGAGTGGCTGGTACTGTCCCAATGCGGTGTCACGGGCGGGCAGGGGGAATTTTTTGCCGCCTCACAGCCACTTGACACAAATGTGAAAAAATATTCGCAAAGATACTCGGTTTGATCTGCCGTTTAGCGTGATTTCACGTAGAATAACGCGCGCCATCGTGAAGGGGGTGTGCTTGTCTACCTGCCGGATCATCGCAATGTAAATGCCAGTGACCCTCCTTTGACAGGTTACAAATTCAGGCGTGGAGCGCTGCTGAAGATTTCAGCAATGAACGGAGTCGGAAAAATTTGTAACAAAGGAAATGAACTGCACTAATTTTCACCGCAGCAGGTGATTTTTGCGCCTTGTCGCTGCTGCGTGTGGTTGGTAAAGTAAGCGGATTTTGTTTTCCGCCCCAGCTTTCAGGATTATCCCTTAGTATGTTAAAAAAATTTCGTGGCATGTTTTCCAATGACCTGTCCATTGACCTGGGTACCGCGAATACCCTTATTTACGTAAAAGGACAAGGCATCGTATTGAATGAGCCTTCCGTGGTGGCCATTCGTCAGGATCGTGCCGGATCGCCGAAAAGCGTCGCCGCCGTGGGTCATGAAGCGAAGCAGATGCTCGGCCGTACCCCGGGTAATATCGCGGCGATTCGCCCGATGAAGGACGGCGTTATCGCTGACTTCTTCGTGACGGAAAAGATGCTGCAGCACTTTATCAAACAAGTGCACAGCAACAGCTTTATGCGCCCGAGCCCGCGCGTACTGGTCTGCGTGCCGGTTGGCGCCACCCAGGTTGAGCGTCGTGCTATCCGTGAATCCGCGCAGGGCGCTGGCGCTCGCGAAGTGTTCCTGATTGAAGAACCGATGGCGGCCGCGATCGGCGCTGGCCTGCCGGTTTCTGAAGCGACCGGTTCCATGGTGGTGGATATCGGCGGCGGTACCACCGAGGTAGCGGTTATCTCCCTGAACGGCGTGGTTTACTCTTCTTCCGTGCGTATCGGCGGCGACCGCTTCGACGAAGCCGTCATCAATTACGTGCGTCGTAACTACGGCTCCCTGATCGGTGAAGCGACCGCTGAGCGTATCAAACATGAAATCGGTTCGGCTTACCCGGGCGATGAAGTGCGTGAAATTGAAGTGCGCGGCCGTAACCTGGCGGAAGGCGTTCCACGCGGCTTTACCCTGAACTCAAACGAAATTCTTGAAGCGCTGCAGGAGCCGCTGACCGGCATCGTGAGCGCGGTCATGGTTGCCCTTGAGCAGTGCCCGCCGGAACTGGCGTCTGATATCTCCGAGCGCGGGATGGTTCTCACCGGCGGTGGTGCGCTGCTGCGCAACCTGGACCGTCTGTTAATGGAAGAAACCGGTATTCCAGTCGTGGTTGCTGAAGATCCGCTGACCTGCGTAGCGCGTGGCGGCGGCAAGGCGCTGGAAATGATCGACATGCACGGCGGCGACCTGTTTAGCGAAGAGTAGTCAGCCTGAAGGTCCGGGGTGGCTTACCCGCTGCCCCAGGTCTTTACTGACACGAGAATACGCATAGCCTATGAAGCCAATTTTTAGCCGTGGCCCCTCGCTACAGATTCGCCTTATTCTGGCGGTGCTGGTGGCGCTTGGCGTGATTATCGCCGACAGCCGCCTGGGTACGTTCAGTCAAATCAGAACGTACATGGATACAGCCGTCAGCCCTTTCTACTTTGTCTCTAATGGTCCCCGGGAACTGCTCGACAGCGTATCGCAGACGCTGGCTACCCGTGACCAGCTCGAACTGGAAAATCGCGCGCTGCGTCAGGAGCTGTTGTTGAAAAACAGCGATCTGCTGATGCTGGGCCAGTACAAGCAGGAGAACGCACGCCTGCGTGAACTGCTTGGCTCGCCGCTGCGCCAGGACGAGCAAAAAATGGTGACCCAGGTCATCTCAACGGTCAACGACCCCTATAGCGATCAGGTGGTTATCGATAAGGGCAGCGTCAACGGCGTCTACGAAGGCCAGCCGGTTATCAGTGATAAAGGCGTGGTGGGGCAGGTCGTAGCCGTGGCGAAAATGACCAGCCGGGTACTGCTGATCTGTGATGCCACCCATGCGTTGCCGATCCAGGTCCTGCGGAACGATATTCGCGTCATTGCCGCCGGTAACGGCTGCACCGACGACCTCCAGCTTGAGCATCTGCCGGCAAATACCGATATTCGCGTCGGCGATGTGCTGGTGACCTCCGGTCTGGGCGGTCGTTTCCCGGAAGGGTACCCGGTTGGGGTTGTCTCTTCAGTGAAACTGGACACCCAGCGCGCCTACACGGTGATCCAGGCGCGTCCGACGGCCGGTCTGCAGCGTTTGCGCTATCTGCTGCTGCTGTGGGGCGCCGATCGCAATGGCGCTAACCCGATGACCCCGGAAGAGGTCCATCGGGTGGCTAACGAACGCCTGATGCAGATGATGCCGCAGGTGTTGCCTGCGCCGGATGCGATGGGGCCGCAGATGCCGGCGCCCGCCACCGGGCTGACGCCGTCTCAGCCGTCGCAGCCTGCAGGGGGGCAATAGTGGCAAGTTACCGTAGCCAGGGACGCTGGGTTATCTGGCTCTCGTTTCTTATCGCGCTATTGCTGCAAATTATGCCCTGGCCGGCGGACATCAGCGTTTTCCGGCCCAACTGGGTATTATTGATCCTGCTGTACTGGATCCTCGCGCTGCCGCACCGGGTGAATGTGGGAACGGGCTTCGTGATGGGGGCTATTCTTGATCTCATCAGCGGTTCGACGCTGGGCGTTCGCGCGCTGTCCTTAAGCATCGTCGCCTATCTGGTGGCGCTGAAGTATCAGCTGTTCCGTAACCTGGCGCTGTGGCAACAGGCGCTGGTGGTCATGCTGTTATCCCTCGCCGTGGATATCATTGTTTTCTGGGCAGAGTTTTTAGTGATCAACGTCTCTTTCCGTCCGGAAGTATTCTGGAGTAGTGTAGTAAACGGTATCCTCTGGCCATGGCTCTTCCTGCTGATGCGTAAAGTGCGTCAGCAATTTGCAGTGCAATAAGGTTGATATGACAACTCTGTATCTTGCTTCTGGTTCCCCGCGTCGGCAGGAACTGCTGACTCAGCTTGGTCTCGCGTTTGAGCGTCTGGTTCCTGGTATCGAGGAGCAGCGCCAGCCGCAGGAGAGCGCGCAGCACTATGTCGTGCGCCTGGCGCGCGAAAAGGCGCAGGCCGGAGTGGCGCTGGCATCGCGGGATTTGCCGGTTTTGGGAGCGGATACGATTGTTATTTTGAACGGCGAAGTGCTGGAAAAACCGCGCGACGCCGAACACGCTGCAGCGATGCTGCGCCTGCTTTCCGGCCAAACCCATCAGGTCATGACCGCGGTGGCGCTGGCGGATAAGCAGCAGACGCTGGATTGTCTGGTGGTCACGGAAGTGACCTTCCGGCCGCTCAGCGAGCAGGATATCGCCGATTATGTGGCCAGCGGCGAGCCTTTAGATAAAGCAGGTGCATACGGTATTCAAGGGTTGGGTGGCTGTTTCGTCAGGAAGATTAATGGCAGCTATCACGCCGTAGTCGGCTTACCGCTGGTGGAAACGTATGAGTTGCTCAGTAACTTTAACTCACTGCGTAAAGAAAAGGGATAAAGATGACGGCTGAATTATTAGTGAACGTAACGCCATCCGAAACGCGCGTTGCGTATATTGATGGCGGTATTCTGCAGGAAATCCATATTGAGCGTGAAGCGCGACGCGGAATAGTAGGCAATATCTACAAAGGTCGTGTTAGCCGAGTGCTGCCGGGAATGCAGGCGGCTTTTGTAGATATTGGTCTGGATAAGGCGGCGTTCCTCCACGCCTCCGATATCATGCCGCATACCGAGTGCGTTGCCGGTGAGGAGCAAAAGCAGTTTACCGTGCGCGATATTTCGGAGCTGGTGCGCCAGGGCCAGGACCTGATGGTCCAGGTGGTTAAAGATCCGCTCGGCACCAAAGGCGCGCGTCTGACCACCGATATTACCCTGCCTTCCCGCTATCTGGTCTTTATGCCGGGCGCCTCCCACGTGGGGGTCTCTCAGCGCATTGAAAGCGAAGCCGAGCGCGAGCGGCTGAAAAAGGTCGTGGCAGAGTACTGCGACGAGCAGGGCGGATTTATCATTCGCACCGCCGCGGAAGGCGTTCACGAGCAAGAGATGGCCGCCGATGCCGCCTATCTTAAGCGCGTATGGACCAAGGTGATGGAGCGCAAAAAGCGCAACCAGACCCGCTATCAGCTGTACGGCGAGCTGGCCCTGGCTCAGCGCGTGCTGCGTGATTTTGCCGACGCGCATCTCGACCGGATTCGCGTTGACTCGCGGCTGACCTACGAGGCGCTGCTCGAATTTACCGCCGAATATATTCCGGAAATGACCAGCAAGCTGGAACACTACAGCGGCCGTCAGCCGATATTCGATCTCTTTGACGTTGAGAACGAAATTCAGCGCGCGCTGGAGCGTAAAGTCGAGCTCAAGTCCGGGGGGTATCTGATCATCGACCAGACCGAGGCGATGACCACCATCGATATCAACACCGGGGCGTTTGTTGGGCACCGCAATCTTGACGATACTATCTTCAATACCAATATCGAAGCCACCCAGGCGATAGCCCGCCAGCTGCGTTTGCGTAATCTCGGCGGCATTATCATCATTGATTTCATCGACATGAACAATGAAGACCATCGCCGGCGGGTGTTGCACTCCCTGGAGCAGGCCCTCAGTAAAGACCGGGTGAAGACCAGCATCAACGGTTTCTCCCAGTTGGGTCTGGTGGAGATGACCCGTAAACGCACCCGCGAAAGCGTGGAGCATGTGCTGTGCAACGAATGCCCGACCTGCCACGGACGCGGAACGGTAAAGTCCGTGGAAACGGTATGCTATGAGATTATGCGTGAGATCGTTCGCGTGCATCATGCTTATGATTCCGATCGCTTCCTGGTCTATGCTTCCCCTGCGGTGGCGGAAACCCTGAAAGGGGAAGAGTCGCATGCGCTGGCGGAAGTGGAGATCTTTGTCGGCAAGCAGGTGAAGGTACAAATTGAGCCGCTCTATAATCAAGAGCAGTTCGATGTGGTTATGATGTAAGACACTGCGTCATTGTGCGGCTGACAAGGAGAGAGGCGTGAGGCGACTGCCCGGGATTTTATTGCTCACCGTGGCAACACTGATTGTTATCGTCGCGCTGCTGGTGAGTGGCTTGCGTCTCGTGTTGCCACAGCTCGATGCCTGGCGTCCGCAGCTGCTGGAGAAGATCTCCTCTCTCACCGGCACGCCGGTGGATGCCTCGCAGATCGCCGCCAGCTGGCAAACTTTTGGCCCAACATTAGATGTCCGCGATATTCATGTCGGGCTGAAAGATGGCGGGACAATGGCGGTCAAGCGCGTGACCCTGGCGCTGGACGTCTGGCAGAGTCTGTTGCATATGCGCTGGCAGTTCCGTGATCTCACCTTCTGGCAGCTGCAGATCCATACCAATACCCCTATTCAGACCAATGACGGCGGTGAAAGCCTGAAAACCGACCGCGTCAGCGATCTCTTTTTACGTCAGTTCGACCACTTTACTCTGCGCGACAGTCATCTGAGCTTCCTGACTATTTCCGGTCAGCGGGCGGAGCTGGCGGTCCCGCAGCTGACCTGGCTTAACGGCAGGAACCGTCACCGCGCCGAGGGGCAGCTCAGCCTTTCCAGTCTCACCGGCCAGCATGGCGTCATGCAGGTGCGGATGGATCTCCGCGATGAGGATGGCCTGCTGAACAAAGGCCGGGTCTGGCTGCAGGCTGACGATATTGACGTCAAGCCCTGGCTGGGCCGCTGGATGCAGGACAATATCGCCCTGAAAAGCGCCCGCTTCAGCCTCGAAGGCTGGATGACCATTGAAAAAGGCGATGTGGCCAGCGGCGACGTATGGCTGAAAAAAGGGGGCGCCAGCTGGCAGGGGGATAGCGAGGTTCATCACCTGTCAGTGGATAACCTGACGGCGCATCTCTCCCATGACAAGCAGAGCTGGGGCTTCTACATTCCCGATACGCGGATCGCGATCGACGACAAACCCTGGCCAAGCGGCGCGCTGGCGATGGCGTGGATCCCAGCGCAGGATGTCGGTGGCGACGGTCATCAGCGTAGTGATGAATTACGTATTCGCGCCAGCAACTTAGCCCTCAGCGGTCTGAGCGGACTGCAGCCGTTTGCCGATAAGCTGGCGCCTTCATTGGGCGAACTCTGGCGCACCACGCAGCCCAGCGGCAAAATCAACCTGCTGGCTCTCGATATTCCCCTGCAGGCGACGGAGAAAACGCGCTTTCAGGCGCAGTGGAGCGATCTGGCGTGGAAGCAGTGGAAGCTCCTGCCGGGAGCGGAACACTTTTCCGGCAGCCTGAATGGCAGCGTTGAGCATGGGGAACTGCGCGCGCGCATGACGAAGGCGCTGATGCCGTATACCGGTGTTTTCCGGGCCCCGCTGGAGATCGCCGCTGGCGAAGCCACCCTCAGCTGGGTGAAAAATGACAAAGGGTTTATGCTTGATGGCCGCGATATTGACGTGCAGGCGACGGGGGTACGCGCCCGCGGCGGCTTCCGCTATCTGCAACCGCAGGGGGACGATCCCTGGCTGGGCATTCTGGCGGGGATCAGCACCAACGATGGCGGCCAGGCGTGGCGTTACTTCCCGGAAAACCTGATGGGCAAAGCGCTGGTGGACTATCTCAGCGGCGCGATTAAAGCCGGACAGGCCCGCGATGCGACGCTGGTGTATGGCGGCAACCCACATCTGTTCCCGTATCCGCACAACGAAGGCCAGTTCCAGGTTTACGTCCCGCTGAAGAATGCCACTTTCGCTTTTCAACCGGACTGGCCGGCGCTGACCGGGTTGAATATCGACCTTAATTTTATCAACAGCGGCCTGTGGATGCGGGCGGAGAAAGCGATGCTCGGCAACGTGACCGCCAGCAATCTCGATGCCGCGATCCCGGATTATGCGCAGGAAAAACTGCTGATTGATGCCGATATCAAAGGCCCGGGGAAAGAGGTGGGACCTTATTTCAACACCACGCCGCTGAAAGAGACCCTGGGAGCGGCGCTGGATTCCCTGCAGCTGGATGGCGATGTAAGCGCTCGCTTACATCTGAACATTCCCCTCGATGGCGAAATGACCACCGCGAAAGGCGATGTGCATCTGCAGAATAACGATCTGTTTATCAAGCCGTTAGATACCACGCTGCAGAATCTGAGCGGTAATTTCAGCTTTGTGAATGGCGATCTTAATAGTCAAACGTTGAGCGCGACCTGGTTTAATCAGCCGCTGAACCTCAATTTTTCCACCCGCGAAGGCGAAAAAGCATTTCTGGTGGATGTCGGGATGAACGCCAGCTGGCAACCGTCGCGCACCGGGCTGCTGCCGAAAGCGGTTAATGAGGCGCTGAGCGGTAGCGTTCCGTGGGAGGGTAAAGTCGCTATCGAACTGCCGTACCATGGCAATGCCAGCTATAAGGTTGATATCAATGGCGATCTGAAGAATGTGAGCAGTCACTTACCTTCACCGGTCAACAAGCCCGCTGGCGAACCCCTGCCGGTCAAAATTAACGTTGCCGGCGGTCTGAGCAGCTTCGACCTGACCGGTTCCGTTGGCGCGAAGAATCATATCAACAGCCGCTGGTTGCTGAACCGTAAGCTGACGCTGGACAGAGCGATCCTCACGACGGACAGCAAAGGCCCCTCTCCGCTGCCCGACCAGCCCGGCGTTGAGCTCAATCTGCCGCCGATGGATGGCGCGCAGTGGCTGGCGCTGTTCCAGAAGGGCGCGGCGAATGAAGTCAGCAGCAGCGTCCTCTTTCCAACGCGCATTGTGCTGCGTACGCCGTCGCTGGCGCTGGCCGGCCAGCAATGGAACAACGTGAGTCTGATGTCGCAGCCGGTCACTGGCGGTTCACAGGTTGAGGCGCAGGGGCGCGAGATCAACGCCACCCTGACGATGCGCGACAATGCCCCGTGGCTGGCAAATGTGCGTTATCTCTATTTCAACCCGGCCAGCGCCAGCGGCAAGGGCGGAACGGAGAACGTGGCCCCGCAGGCGGAGACGCGGCTGGATTTCCACGGTTGGCCCGATCTGCAGCTGCGCTGCGCGGAATGCTGGCTGTGGGGGCAAAAATATGGCCGTATCGACGGCGATGTGGCGATCAAGGGCGATACCTTAACGCTCTCCAACGGCCTGGTGGATACCGGGTTTGGCCGGCTGACGACCGACGGCATGTGGGTTAACGCCCCTTCCGGGGTGCGCACCTCGCTGAAAGGCAGACTGCATGGCAATAAAACGAATGAATTTGCGGATTTCTTTGGCGTTTCCACACCGGTGAAGGATTCGCCGTTTGATATCGACTACGATCTGCACTGGCGCGCGCCGCCCTGGTCACCCGATGTCGCGTCGCTCAATGGGATCATTAAAAGCCACCTCGGCAAGGGTCAGTTTACCGACCTGAGTACCGGACACGCAGGCCAGCTGCTGCGTTTGCTGAGCGTCGATGCCCTGCTGCGCAAACTGCGCTTCGACTTCAGCGATACCTTTAGCGAAGGATTTTACTTCGACTCGATTAACAGTACGGCCTGGATTAAGGATGGTGTACTGCATACCGATGATACGCTGGTGGATGGTCTGGAGGCGGACATTGCCATGAAAGGGTCGGTCGATCTGGTGCGTCGTCATCTGGACCTGCAGGCGGTGGTGGCGCCGGAGATATCCGCGACCGTCGGCGTGGCGGCGGCCTTCGCCGTCAACCCGATTGTCGGCGCGGCGGTGTTTGCCGCCAGCAAGGTGCTGGGGCCGCTGTGGAACAAAGTCTCGATACTGCGCTATCGCATCACCGGCCCGATTGACCAGCCGCAGATCAATGAAGTGCTGCGCCAGGCGCGCAGCAACAAAAAGCAATGATTTGACGATTGCCGGGAATTGCCGCAATCTCAATAGAAGCCTTCTGTATTTCCGCCTGTCAGGCGGCAACAAACGAGTAGCATAACGATGAGTCTGAACCTGGTAAGTGAACAATTACTGTCGGCAAATGGCCTGAATCATCAGGACCTGTTTGCCATTCTTGGTCAACTGACCGAGCGCCGCCTCGATTACGGCGATCTCTATTTTCAATCGAGCTATCACGAATCCTGGGTTCTGGAAGACAGCATCATTAAAGATGGGTCGTACAATATCGACCAGGGCGTAGGCGTGCGCGCCGTCAGCGGCGAAAAAACGGGCTTTGCCTACGCTGACCAGATCAGCAAGCTGGCGCTGGAGCAGAGCGCCCAGGCGGCGCGGACAATTGTGCGCGAGACGGGCAATGGCAAAGTACAGACCCTCGGCGCCGTAGAGCACAGCGCCCTCTATACCAGCATCGACCCGCTGCAGAGTATGAGCCGGGAAGAGAAGCTGGATATTCTCCGCCGGGTAGACAAAGTCGCCCGCGCGGCGGACCAGCGCGTGCAGGAGGTTTCGGCCAGCCTGAGCGGGGTCTATGAGCTGATTCTGGTGGCCGCCACCGACGGCACTCTGGCCGCCGACGTTCGTCCGCTGGTGCGCCTCTCGGTCAGCGTGCTGGTGGAAGAGGACGGCAAACGCGAGCGCGGCAGCAGCGGCGGCGGCGGGCGTTTTGGCTATGACTATTTCCTCGCCTCTCAGGAGGGCGAAGTACGGGCCGACGCCTGGGCGAAAGAAGCGGTGCGCATGGCGCTGGTTAACCTCTCGGCGGTCGCCGCCCCGGCGGGGATGCTGCCGGTGGTGCTCGGCGCCGGCTGGCCTGGCGTCCTGCTGCACGAAGCGGTCGGTCACGGCCTGGAAGGCGATTTCAACCGTCGCGGCACCTCGGTCTTTAGCGGCCATATGGGGGAATTAGTCGCCTCTGAGCTGTGCACCGTCGTGGACGATGGCACCATCGTCGACCGTCGTGGCTCGGTGGCCATCGATGACGAAGGCACGCCGGGTCAATACAATGTGCTGATCGAAAACGGCATCCTGAAAGGCTACATGCAGGATAAACTCAATGCGCGTCTGATGGGCGTCGCGCCGACCGGCAACGGCCGCCGTGAATCCTATGCCCATCTGCCGATGCCGCGTATGACCAACACCTATATGCTGGCGGGCCAGTCCACGCCGCAGGAGATTATCGAGTCGGTGGACTACGGTATCTTCGCGCCAAACTTCGGCGGCGGGCAGGTGGATATCACCTCCGGTAAGTTTGTCTTCTCCACCTCCGAGGCCTATCTGATCGAAAAAGGCAAGGTCACGAAGGCGGTGAAAGGCGCTACCCTGATCGGCTCCGGGATTGAGACTATGCAGCAGATTTCGATGGTGGGTAACGATCTGCGTCTGGATAACGGCGTCGGCGTCTGTGGCAAAGAGGGCCAGAGCGTGCCGGTGGGCGTTGGCCAGCCGACCCTGAAGGTCGATAACCTCACCGTCGGCGGCACTGCCTGATCCTGAGCGGGTTCCCGGCGTCGCCGGGAACCGCTTCAGCGGGCGATCCCTCTGCCGTGCATCCCCTGATAGATCTTCGCCACGTCGACAAAATACTCCGTCAGATAATTGATACAGACCTGCACTTTCAGCGGCAGTTTATCCTTTTCGGTGTACAGGGCGTAGACCGGACGCGGATCGGACTGGTAGCTCGGCAGCAGGATCTCAAGCTCACCGCGATTGATCTCTTCGATCGCCCACATCAACGGCACATAGGCGATACCCACCCCGGCGGTCAGCCAGCGCACCAGCGTCATGGGGTCATTGGTCACAAAGCGCCCCTGCGGGGTCAGGCGGGTTGAGATCCCTTCCGGCGCGATAATGACAAACTCATTGTCCGGCCGCACGCTATATTCCAGCCAGGCATGCCCGGCAAGATCGGCCGGTTTCTCAGGATTGCCAGCCTGCGTCAGATAGCTTTTCGCGGCGCATAACACCATCGGCATTGAGCCCAGACGGCGGGAAAAAAGACTGGAATCCTGCAGGGCGCCCACGCGGATCACCACGTCAAGACCGTCGGCGATCAGGTCCGGGGCAGGTATGCCGGTGACCAGATTGACGGAGAGCCCGGGGTATTCTTTCAGCATTTTCGCCGTTATGCGCGCCAGAACATTCTGTGCCATAGTTGAAGAGCAGCCGATACGCAGCGTTCCGATGGGGGTGTTGTTAAATGCGTATAATTGCTCATGGACATCCTGTGCTTCAAACAGCATCCTACGGCAGCCCTGATAGTAAATTTTACCCGCTTCCGTTAAGCCAAGGCTGCGGGTGCTGCGGTTGAGCAGCTTCACCTGCAGTTCATCTTCCAGTTTGGCGACGGTCTGACTGATCGAAGAAACGCTCATCTGAAGCTGGCGGGCCGCTGCGGTGAAGGAACCTAATTCGACCACTTTGGCGAAAACGGACATGCGCTTTAATCGTTCCATTATTCACTCTGGCTTAAAAGTGATTTAGATCACACATTGTAGATAATGCGGCAATCGTTACGTTAATATATTGTTAGCTACATAATAAACGCATCTGCTCACTACCTGTACGCTTCTTATTCAAGGTCATCATGAGTCTGTTTCCTGTCATCGTGATTTTCGGCTTATCGTTTCCGCCGATCTTCTTCGAGTTGCTTTTGTCGCTGGCCATCTTCTGGCTGGTGCACCGATTGCTGGTTCCGACCGGCATTTACGATTTTGTCTGGCACCCTGCACTGTTTAATACGGCGCTATATTGCTGCCTTTTTTATTTGATATCGCGCTTGTTCGTTTGAGGTTGATGTGAAAACACTAACAAGAAATATCCTCCGTACCGCTATTACCGTGATACTGGTCATTTTGGCCTTCGTGGCGATTTTCCGCGCCTGGGTTTACTACACCGCCTCGCCGTGGACGCGGGATGCGCGCTTTAGCGCCGACATTGTGGCCATTGCCCCCGACGTCTCCGGGCTGATTTCCCAGGTAAACGTCAAGGATAACCAACTGGTTAAGAAAGACCAGGTATTGTTCGTTATTGACCAACCTCGTTACCAAAAAGCGCTGGCGCAGGCGGAAGCCGATGTCGCCTACTACCAGACCTTAGCCCAGGAAAAACGTGTCGAAGCCGGTCGGCGTAATAAGCTTGGCGTCCAGGCGATGTCGCGGGAAGAGATTGACCAGGCGAACAACGTGCTGCAGACCGTTGAGCATCAGCTGGCGAAAGCGGTGGCCAGCCGCGACCTGGCCAGACTGGACCTGCAGCGCACGGAGATTCGCGCCCCCGCGGATGGCTGGGTGACCAACCTTAACGTCTATACCGGGGAATTTATCACTCGCGGCTCCACGGCGGTGGCGCTGGTGAAAGAGAATACATTTTACGTCATGGCCTATCTGGAAGAGACCAAACTGGAAGGCGTCCGCCCTGGATACCGGGCGGAAATTACCCCGCTTGGCAGCAGCAAAACCATTAAAGGCACGGTGGACAGTATCGCTGCGGGGGTAACCAACGCCAGCAGCAGCAGCGACTCGAAAGGGATGGCTTCGGTGGATTCCAACCTTGAATGGGTGCGTCTGGCGCAGCGTGTGCCGGTTCGTATTCGCCTTGACCACCAGCAGGGGAATCTGTGGCCATCGGGCACGACGGCGACGGTGGTGATCACCGGTAAAGAAGACCGTGATACCAGCCAGGCCAACTTCTTCCAGAAACTGGCTATGCGCCTGCGCGAATTCGGTTAATCGCTATGGGGACATATACTATTGCTCCCCAGCATCTCCGCTTTGCTATTAAGCTTGCATGCGCGGTGGTGTTGGCGCTGTTTGTCGGCTTCCATTTTCAGCTCGAAACGCCGCGCTGGGCGGTGCTGACCGCGGCGATTGTCGCCGCTGGCCCGGCCTTTGCCGCCGGGGGAGAGCCGTACTCCGGCGCGATCCGCTATCGCGGCATGTTGCGTATTGCCGGGACCTTTATTGGCTGTATTGCGGCGCTGGTCATCATCATCCTGATGATCCGCGCCCCTCTGCTGATGATGCTGGTCTGCTGCCTGTGGGCCGGGTTTTGTACCTGGGTTTCGTCGCTGGTCAAGGTCGAAAACTCCTATGCCTGGGGGCTGGCCGGATACACCGCGCTGATTATCATTATTACCATCCACACCGATCCGATGCTGGCGCCGCAGTTTGCCGTTGAGCGCTGTAGCGAAATCGTCATCGGGATTGTCAGCGCCATCGTCGCCGATCTGCTGTTCTCCCCGCGTTCGATTAAAAAAGAGATCGACCTTGAACTGGATAACCTGCTGATTGCACAGTATAAGCTGATGCAGTTATGCGTTGCGCACGGCGAAAAAGATGAAGTGGATCAGGCCTGGGGAGCGCTGGTGCGTCGCACCACGGCGCTGGAAGGAATGCGCAGTAACCTGATTATGGAGTCCTCTCGCTGGGCTAAGGCGAATCAACGCCTGAAGGCGATCAATACCCTCTCGCTAACGCTTATCACCCAGGCTTGCGAAACCTACCTGATTCAGAACTCGCGCCCGGAAATGGTGACGGACGACTACCGCGAGCTGTTCGCTGAGCCGGTTGAGACGGTGCAGGATGTTCACCAGCAGCTGAAGCGTATGCGTCGCTTCCTGACCTGGAAAGGCGAGCATAATACGCCGGTCACCATCTACAGCTGGGTAGGCGCAGCCACCCGTTACCTGCTGCTTAAGCGTGGCGTGGTGGGCAACACCAAAATCAGCCGCATCGAAGACGGTGTATTGCGCGGCGAAACGGTGGTTAAAGTGGAGTCCGCCGAGCGTCACCACGCGATGGTGAACTTCTGGCGTACCTCTGTCTCCTGTATCCTTGGGACGTTGTTCTGGCTGTGGACGGGCTGGACCTCAGGCAGCGGCGCGATGGTGATGATTGCCGTGGTTACCGCGCTGGCGATGCGCTTGCCTAACCCGCGAATGGTGGCGATAGACTTCCTCTACGGTACTCTGGCGGCGTTACCGCTGGGTACCCTGTACTTTCTGGTGATCATGCCGGCGACGCAGCAGAGTATGCTGTTGCTTTGTATCAGCCTGGCGGCGATGGCGTTTTTTATCGGTATCGAAGTGCAGAAAAGGCGCCTCGGATCGCTGGGGGCGCTGGCGAGCACCATCAACATTCTGGTGCTGGATAACCCGATGCAGTTCCAGTTCAGTCAGTTCCTCGATAGCGCGCTGGGGCAGATCGTCGGTTGTTTCCTCGCCCTGATGGTTATTCTCATTGTCAGGGATAACTCCCGGGCAAGAACCGGTCGGGTGCTGCTGAACCAGTTTGTCTCCGCGGCGGTCTCTTCGCTGACCACCAACTCGGCGCGTCGCAAAGAGAATCATCTGCCCGCGCTCTATCAGCAGCTGTTTTTATTGCTCAACAAATTCCCTGGCGATGTCGCCCGTTTCCGTCTGGCGTTGACGTTAATCATTGCCCACCAGCGCCTGCGCGATGCGCCCGTGCCGGTGAATGAGGATCTGTCGGCGTTCCATCGCCAGCTGCGACGTACCGCGGATCATGTGATCTCCGCCGGGAGCGATGATAAGCGTCGGCGCTACTTTACCCGGCTGCTGGCGGAGCTTGATGTTTATCAGGAGAAGCTGCGGGTCTGGGAGGCTTCGCCGCAGGTGACCGAGCCGGTACGGCGACTGGTTGAGATGTTGCACAAGTACCAGCATGTGCTGACCAGCAGTTAACCCATAAACCGACGCCCAGGCGTCGGTTTTTTTATCGCTATACTTAACGGCGACAGGAAGAGAAGCGGGAGGGGCTGCCATGACCACCTATACGTTTGATTTTGACGAAATCGCCGAGCAACAGGATTTCTACCGGGAGTTTTCCCGCACCTTCGAGCTGGCACAGGATAAGGTCAACAACCTTGATTCGCTATGGGACGCGGTGACCGGTGGGCTGCTGCCGCTGCCGCTGGACATTGAGTTCATCCATTTAAATGACAAGCAGCGTCGGCGCTTTGGGGCGTTAATTTTATTATTTGATGAAGCAGAGGAAGAGCTGGAGGGGGAGTTACGTTTTAACGCCCGGCAGGCATAAAAAAGCCCCCGGCAGGCGGGGGCAAGTCGTCGAAATAAGACGACGAGGGTTTATTTGTACAGCTCAGCGGTGGCGTGCCAGCTATCGCCGGTACGTGCTTCAATAATACGGTAGCTGCTGGCGCCTTCTTTCTCGGCTTTAGCGGCCAGTTCCTGACGCATGTCCATTGGCGCACTACCTACCTGGGAAACCGAGATGGTGCCCATGGACTGCAGGTTCTGGGCTTGCTCAGCGTTCACTTGCTGAACGGCCGCGCTAGCGCCGAAAGAGAGAAGAGAAGCCAGGCCAAGGGATGCGATGATCATTGCGCGTTTCATAATCTTTACTCCAGTCTTTGTTTTGCCGCGGCGGGGCGATGAATGAGGCCGGGCCGCGGTAGAGAATTTTTTGTCGGGTTAATCGTTGACGATCTAAAACTTATTTATACAGCTCAGCAGTGGCATGCCAGTGGTCGCCAGTGCGGGCTTCGATAATGCGGTAAGAAGAAGCCCCTTCTTCCTGCGCTTTTTTGTTCAGCATTTCATGCATATCCATCGGGGAAGAGGCTACCGCGCCGACGGAAACTGTACCGATGGCCTCGCGGCCCTGGGCTTGCTCGCTGTTGATAACATCAGCGGCGAAAGCGCCAAACGACATGACGGACAGGATGCTGAGAGCTGCTACAGTGGTTTTGATTTTCATGATGTTCACCTCGTCGAATCTTTTTGTTGAGGGTCTTTGTTTCGTGACCCTCATCACAAAAACAAGTATACACTAATCACCAAAAATATTAATACCATGCTAATTGTTTTGTGCGTTAATAGTTACAATAAATTGCGTTTTTTATAACCGATAAGAATTAAAAATGACGAGTCACAAACGGAGATAAGTTTTATTTCTAATAAAATCATAAAGGTATACGATTTTGATCTTTCGTGCGTTTTAGGCGTTTCCCTTACGTAAAAGAACGTATAGACAGGCTAAATCACACGAAATGTTAAATTTTTGTTGAGTTGAAAGGGGGGGAGGGAGAGAAGAGGGGGAATCACCCTCTGACGGTTGCCAGAGGGGAATGCTCAGAGTTCCTGTTCGAACAGCACCAGGATAGCGTCGTGCAGATCTTTCACTGTGAAACCGCGCGCTGGCGTGGTGAAGATGGTGTCATCCCCGGCGATGCTGCCAAGAATACCTTCCGCCTTGCCCAGCGAGTCGAGAAGACGGGCGATCAGCTGCGCTGCCCCGGGGCTGGTGTGAATCACCACGACGGCATCGTTATAATCGATATCCAGCACCAGATTTTTCAGCGGGCTGGAGGTGGTCGGCACGCCAAGCTCGGCAGGCAGGCAATAGACCATTTCCATTTTGGCGTTACGGGTACGAACCGCGCCAAATTTGGTGAGCATGCGGGAAACCTTCGATTGGTTGATATTCTCGAAGCCTTCTTCCTGCAGCGCCTGGACGATCTCTCCCTGCGAGCTGAATTTCTCTTCTTTAAGCAGCGCTTTAAACGCTTTAACCAGTTCTTCTTGTTTTGCCGAACTTCGCATAAGTCACCCAGATTATGGTGGTAAAATCAACATCATTATGCATAACCGTGAATTTTTATGCAAATAATCCGCGAGGGGATAGGTCAATAATGTTATGAAGGGGGCATATTTTAGCAAAAAAACCGTATAAGGAACATGTTCTCATCACAACGCTTAAAGGCATGTAAAAGTAAATGAAATGTTATTGAGTTGGTGTTGTTTTGCGCAACTGGCTGGGTGTATTGTAACCAATAGTCGATCCGGTACTTCGCTTTGCTGGATGGTCAGTCAGGAAGCATAAAGTGCGCCGCTGTTCTATTGCTACGCACAATAATGCATTCTTCAGCCATAATCATTGTAATTGTTCATCTTGTGAATTAAGGTCCAGGCGACGGAATAACGAAAGACTAAATTAACCATAATAAGGAGTTTAGGATGAAAGTTGCAGTCCTTGGCGCTGCCGGTGGTATCGGCCAGGCGCTTGCCCTACTACTTAAGACCCAACTGCCTTCAGGTTCAGAGCTCTCGTTGTACGACATCGCTCCGGTTACGCCGGGCGTGGCGGTAGATCTAAGTCATATCCCCACAGATGTAAAAATTAAAGGATTTTCCGGTGAAGATGCTACCCCGGCGCTGGAAGGCGCTGATGTGGTGCTGATCTCCGCGGGCGTAGCGCGTAAGCCCGGCATGGATCGTTCCGACCTGTTTAATGTGAATGCGGGTATCGTTAAGAACCTCGTGCAGCAGATTGCCAAAACCTGCCCGCAGGCCTGCATCGGCATTATTACCAACCCGGTGAACACCACCGTGGCCATCGCCGCCGAAGTGCTGAAAAAAGCCGGCGTGTACGATAAAAACAAACTGTTCGGCGTGACTACGCTGGACATCATCCGCTCCAATACCTTTGTGGCGGAGCTGAAAGGTCAATCGGCAACCGAGGTGGAAGTCCCGGTTATTGGCGGTCACTCCGGGGTCACCATTCTGCCTTTACTGTCGCAGATACCGGGCGTCAGCTTTAGCGATCAGGAAGTGGCCGATCTGACTAAACGCATTCAAAACGCCGGTACCGAGGTCGTGGAAGCGAAAGCGGGCGGCGGGTCGGCGACCTTGTCGATGGGTCAGGCGGCTGCGCGCTTTGGCCTTTCTCTGGTTCGCGCCATGCAGGGAGAAAAAGGCGTAGTGGAGTGCGCCTACGTGGAAGGCGACGGCCAGTATGCGCGTTTCTTCTCTCAGCCGCTGCTGCTGGGGAAAAACGGCGTAGAAGAGCGTCAGTCTATCGGCAAACTCAGCGCCTTTGAGCAGCAGGCGCTGGAAGGCATGCTGGACACCCTGAAGAAAGATATCGCGCTCGGCGAAGACTTCGTCAACAAGTAACCTCGCACGCTCAAAAAAGCCGGAACTGTTGTTCCGGCTTTTTATTACCTCACTTTTCGCCCCAATGCGCCAGCGGTCGGGCAAATCTGCTAAAATCCCCCGCGTTTTAAGCCACCAGCCATGAGGACAGCGTGAAAAAGATCGAAAGAAAACAGACCCGGGACCAAATCGCGCAGATGATTCGTTATCAGATTCTCTCCGGCGCCATGAAACCCGGGGAGGAATTGACTCAGGAGAACATCGCAGAACAGCTGGGACTTTCACGTATGCCGGTTAGGGAAGCGCTACAGTCCCTTGAACAGGAAGGATTTCTGGTGCGCTTGCCTAACCGACATATGCAGGTCTCCACGCTGGCCGTCGAGGACGTGAGCCATATTTTTCGCGTTATCGCGGTGATGGCTGCGGAACTATTTGCCCTCGTGCCGGCGAATCAGGGGGAATTACTTCGCGTACGCGCGCAGGAGCTGGCGTGTGCTGGTGATAACGCCGGTGAACTGGCGTTTCATCAGTTGCTGATTTCCTATCTTGATAACCGCTATCTGGCAAAGGCGTATCAGCAATTTTTGGACGGTTATATTTCCTATGTCATTCTGTACCTGAAAGAGGATGGCCAGGAGTCGGCGCAGATCCTGAGCGAACTGGCGAGCGCCATTGGCCAGGGTGAAGGCGAAAAAATTGCTCAGGCAACACAGCGTTATTTCCTTATCCTTGCGGAGATAATGCGTCAACATATGAAGGATTGGGAAAGTGCAGAAGCCTAAATTAGGGAAAATTAAGCTTCTTTCCGCGAAGGAGCAGGTGGCGGCGGTTTTGCGTAAAGCGATCCTTTCGCGGGATTTAGTGGAAGGGCAGGAAATTACCCTTGAAGGGATTGCCAAAATGGTTGGCGTTTCCAGCATGCCGGTACGTGAAGCGTTTCAGATTTTAGCCGCTGATGGCCTGATTCAAGTGCGGCCGAATAAAGGTGCGGTGGTGCTGGGGATTAATGAGCAGACTATCCGCGAGCATTACGAAATTCGCGCCGTACTGGAAAGTGAAGCGGTGGCGAAAGCTTCTCGCCCAGGGACCGATATTACACGCATCGCTCAGGTTCACTATGCCGCAGAGAAGGCGCTGGCAGACAATAATTCTGCTGAATATTCCGACCTGAATCAGGCCTTCCACATGGAGATCTGGAACGCGGCGGGAAATGAAAAAATGAAGATGCTGCTCTGCAACATGTGGAACGGACTCTCGATGGGGCACAAGGTGACCGAAGAAGAGTACGCCATCATTTCCATTCGTGAACATAAAGCGATCTTACAAGCGCTTGAGCAGCATAACGAAGCGCTGGCCCGCCAGCGAATGCATGAGCATATCATCCGCTCGATGGAGAATATGCTCACGCGTTACCTGCCCGATCCGGCACCCTGACCGGTTCGATCGCCAGCGAATGGCTGGCGTTTGTTGTATTTATCAACATTATTAATTCCTCCTCGTGACGATCTGCGCAGGATCTTGATGCAGATCTCATTGCGCGATCATTCCACAAAAACGCATTGACTTACTTTTTGCATGGGAATAATTTCTCTCTCGTCAATATTGGATACAATATCATATATCATTGATAGGAAAAATTATAAGTATGGAACCGATTACCATCACCCTATGTTTGCTGGTGTTCGCTATCGTCATGTTTATCTGGGAGAAGGTGCCGCTGGCAGTGACTTCCATGGTGGTTTGCGTGGCGTTAGTGGTCACTGGCGTATTGGATCTAAAACAGGCCTTTGCCGGTTTTATCGACAGCAACGTCATTCTCTTTGTCGCCATGTTTATCGTTGGCGGGGCGTTATTTGAGACCGGGATGGCCAATAAAGTCGGTGGGGTGATCACTCACTTCGCCAAAACTGAGAAGCAGCTGATCTTCACCATTATGGTGGTGGTTGGCGTGATGTCAGGTTTTCTCTCGAATACCGGTACGGCAGCCGTATTGATCCCGGTCGTGATTGGCGTGGCCGCCAAATCGGGATTTACCCGCTCGCGTCTGCTGATGCCGCTGGTGTTTGCTGCCGCGCTGGGCGGCAACCTGTCGCTGATTGGCGCTCCGGGCAACCTGATCGCACAATCGGCCCTGCAGAAGATCGGTAGCGGTTTCGGCTTCTTTGAGTATGCGAAAGTGGGCCTACCAATGCTGGTCTGCGGCATCCTCTATTTCCTGACCATCGGCTATAAGTTCCTGCCCAATAACCCGAACAGCGGTGAAGTGGGCAGCGTCGGCGAACAGCGTGATTACAGTCATGTTCCGCGCTGGAAGCAGATCCTGTCCCTGGTCGTACTGATCGCCACGATCCTCGGCATGATTTTCGAAAAACAGACCGGCATTAGACTGGCGGTGGCGGGCTGTATTGGTGCCCTGTTACTGGTTGTTACCGGGGTTCTGACGGAAAAGCAAGCTTACAAAGCCATTGATTCACAGACTATTTTTATCTTCGGCGGCACCCTGGCGCTGGCAAAGGCGCTGGAAATGACCGGGGCGGGCAAGCTGGTGGCTGACCAGGTTATCGGTCTGCTGGGCAACAACTCCTCGCCGTTCATGCTGCTGGTGGTGGTTTTTATCCTCTCCGTGGTGATGACCAACTTTATGTCCAATACCGCCACCGTCGCGCTATTGGTGCCAGTGAGCCTGTCTATTGCCGCCGGTATGGGGGCCGATCCGCGTGCGGTGCTGATGGCGACGGTGATTGGTAGCTCCTGCGCCTATGCGACGCCGATCGGTATGCCCGCCAATATGATGGTGCTGTCGGCCGGGGGCTATAAGTTCGTCGATTACGCCAAGTCCGGCATCCCTCTGATTATCGTCTCCACCATTGTCAGCCTGATCCTGCTGCCAATCCTTTTCCCTTTTCATCCGTAACTTACGGACGCTGTTCTGACTAAGGAGCCTTTATGAGCAAAAGTGAACAGATATCCCGCATGACCGACATTATGGCCAGATTTGTGGGATATACCGGCAAAGTATTGCCTGATGACGTCACGGCAAAACTAAAAGAGTTGCATAAGAAAGAGACCAGCCAGCTGGCGGATGTCATCTTCACCACCATGATTGAAAACCAGCGACTGGCGAAAGAGCTGGATCGTCCCTCCTGCCAGGATACCGGCGTGATCCAGTTTCTGGTGGAGTGCGGCGCCAACTTCCCGCTGATCGGCGAACTGGAAGCGCTGTTGCGCGAATCGGTGATCAAAGCCACCGTCGACTCCCCGCTGCGTCATAACAGCGTCGAGACCTTTGATGAATACAACACCGGCAAAAACGTTGGCAAAGGGACGCCCACCGTTTTCTGGGAGATTGTCCCGGATTCCGATCAGTGCAGCATCTACACCTATATGGCTGGCGGCGGCTGCTCGCTGCCGGGTAAAGCGATGGTGTTGATGCCTGGCGCTGGCTATGAAGGGGTGACCCGCTTTGTGCTGGATGTGATGACCAGCTATGGCCTGAACGCCTGTCCGCCGCTGCTGGTTGGCGTTGGCGTTGCGACTTCCGTTGAAACGGCGGCGCTGTTGTCGAAGAAAGCGCTGATGCGCCCGATTGGCTCGCACAATGACAACGAACGCGCGGCATCGCTGGAAAAAATGCTCGAAGACGGCATCAACAAAATTGGCCTGGGGCCGCAGGGGATGTCCGGCAATACCTCCGTAATGGGCGTCAATATCGAAAATACTGCCCGTCATCCTTCCACTATTGGCGTGGCGGTTAACGTTGGCTGCTGGTCGCACCGCAAAGGACATATCGTTTTCGATAAAGACCTGAACTACACCATTACGTCTCACACAGGAGTGGCATTCTGATGGCTAAAAAAATACTCACTACGCCCATTAAAGATGAAGATTTAGCTGATATTAAAGCGGGCGATATCATTTATCTCAACGGCCATATTGTGACCTGTCGAGATGTGGCTCATCGTCGCTTAATTGAGGGCGGGCGTGAATTACCGGTCAATGTTGCCGGTGGCGCGATATTGCATGCCGGGCCGATTGTGCGACCGATTAAAGGTTCGGAAGATAAATTTGAAATGGTCTCCGTTGGGCCGACCACCAGTATGCGCATGGAGAAATTTGAAAAAGAGTTTATTGCCAGAACCGGCGTGAAATTAATCGTTGGTAAAGGCGGTATGGGGAAGGGAACCGAAGAGGGTTGCGCCGAGCATAAAGCCTTGCACTGCGTGTTCCCGGCCGGCTGCGCGGTCGTCGCCGCGGTCTGCGTGGAAGAAATAGAAGATGCGCAGTGGCGTGATTTAGGGATGCCGGAAACCTTATGGGTATGTCGGGTGAAAGAGTTCGGGCCGTTAATTGTCTCAATCGATACCCACGGCAATAACCTGTTTGAGCAGAATAAAGTGATCTTTAATCAGCGCAAAGACATTGTCGCCGATGAAATCTGCAAACATGTGAGCTTCATTAAATAACCCCGATTGAATATATAGCGCAGTAATGGCAGCGGCAGCTGACCGCTAAACAGAGGCTTCTGACCAGGCGGTCCGGGGAAATCCACTCTGCTAACGCGGTCTGCTGTTAGCCATTATTGCGCCCCTCCCAAAGGCTATTTTATGACTGATAATGCCGTCCTGTTAGGCGAAGGCTTCACCCTGATGTTTCTCGGCATGGGCTTTGTGCTGGTGTTCCTGCTGCTGCTCATTTTCGCCATCCGGGGAATGTCCCTCGCCGTCAACCGCCTGTTTCCCGAGCCGCCTGCCGCCCCCAAACCGGCGCCGGCCGCCGTTGCGCCCGCCGACGACTTCGCCCGCTTAACGCCGGCGATTGTCGCCGCCATTCACCACCACCGCCGTCTTCACCCTTAATTCACGGAGGAATTCATGACCGTTGCCATTACCGATGTCGTCCTGCGCGACGCCCACCAGTCCCTGTTCGCCACCCGTCTGCGTCTCGACGATATGCTCCCCGTCGCCGCTCAGCTTGACGACGTCGGCTACCGCTCGCTGGAGTGCTGGGGCGGGGCCACCTTTGACGCCTGCATCCGCTTCCTCGGCGAGGACCCGTGGGTCCGCCTGCGCGAGCTGAAAAAGGCGATGCCGAAAACCCCGCTGCAGATGCTGCTCCGCGGCCAGAACCTGCTCGGCTACCGTCACTACGCCGACGACGTGGTCGAACGCTTCGTGGAGCGCGCCGTCAAAAACGGCATGGACGTCTTCCGCGTCTTCGACGCCATGAACGACCCGCGCAACATGCAGGCCGCCCTGCAGGCGGTCCGCAGCCACGGCGCCCACGCCCAGGGCACCCTGAGCTACACCACCAGCCCGGCCCACACCCTGCAGACCTGGCTCGACCTCACCGAACAGCTGCTGGAGACCGGCGTCGACTCCATCGCGATTAAAGACATGTCCGGCATTCTCACCCCCGGCGCCGCCTTTGAGCTGGTCAGCGAAATCAAAAAACGCTTTGCCGTCACCCTGCACCTGCACTGCCACGCCACCACCGGCATGGCGGAGATGGCCCTGCTGAAGGCCATTGAAGCCGGCGTCGATGGCGTCGATACCGCCATCTCCTCGATGAGCGCCACCTACGGCCACCCGGCCACCGAAGCGCTGGTGGCCACCCTCGCGGGTACTGAGCACGACACCGGGCTGGATATCCACAAGCTGGAGAGCATCGCGGCGTACTTCCGCGAGGTGCGTAAGAAGTACCATGCCTTCGAGGGCCAGCTGAAGGGCACCGACAGCCGTATCCTCGTCGCCCAGGTGCCGGGCGGGATGCTCACCAACCTCGAAAGCCAGCTGAAGCAGCAGAGCGCCGCCCACCGTCTGGATGAAGTGCTGGCGGAAATCCCCCGCGTGCGCGAGGACCTCGGCTTCATCCCGCTGGTCACCCCGACCTCGCAGATTGTCGGCACCCAGGCGGTGCTCAACGTGCTGACCGGCGAGCGCTACAAAACCATCGCGAAGGAGACCGCCGGTATTCTGAAAGGTGAATACGGCCGCACCCCGGCGCCGGTGAACGCCGCCCTGCAGGCGCGGGTGCTGGACGGCGCTGAGGCCATCACCTGCCGCCCGGCGGACCTGCTGAAGCCGGAGCTGGCGCAGCTGGAAGCCGATGTGAAGCGCCAGGCGCAGGAGAAGAATATTCAGCTGGCGGAGAACGCCATCGACGACGTACTCACCGTGGCCCTGTTCCCGCAGCCCGGCCTGAAGTTCCTCGAAAACCGCCATAACCCGGCGGCCTTTGAACCGGTGCCGCAGGTGGAAGCCGCGCAGCCTGCTCCTGCCCCGGCGAAAGCTGCCGCCTCCGGTATCTACACCGTGGAAGTGGAAGGCAAAGCCTTTGTGGTGAAGGTCAGCGACGGCGGCGACGTCAGCCAGCTGACGGCGGCCACCCCGTCTTCCGCACCGGTTCCTGCCGCCGCCCCGGCCGGCGCCGGCACCCCGGTCACCGCGCCGCTGGCGGGCACTATCTGGAAAGTGATTGCCGGCGAGGGCCAGACGGTGGCCGAAGGCGAGGTGCTGCTGATTCTGGAAGCCATGAAGATGGAGACCGAAATCCGCGCCGCCCGGGCCGGGACCGTCCGCGGTATCGCGGTGAAAGCCGGCGATGCGGTGGCGGTCGGCGACACCCTGCTGCAGCTGGCGTAACGACGAGGAGCGGAAATGGAAAGTCTGAACGCCCTGATTCAGGGGATGGGGCTGATGCACCTGGGGTTCGGCCAGGCGGTGATGCTGCTGGTCAGCCTGCTGCTGCTCTGGCTGGCGATTGCGAAGAAGTTCGAGCCGCTGCTGCTGCTGCCGATTGGCTTCGGCGGCCTGCTGTCGAACATCCCGGAGGCCGGGCTGGCGCTGAGCGCTCTGGAGAGCCTGCTGGCCCACCACGACCCGGCGCAGCTGGCGGTGATTGCCGCGAAGCTCCACTGCGCGCCGGACGTCCACGCCATTAAGGAGGCGCTGGCCCTGGCCCTGCCGTCGGTGCAGGGGCAGATGGAGAGCCTGGCGGTGGACATGGGCTACTCCGCCGGGGTGCTGGCCATCTTCTATAAGGTGGCGATTGGCTCGGGCATCGCGCCGCTGGTGATTTTTATGGGCGTCGGGGCGATGACCGACTTCGGCCCGCTGCTGGCCAACCCGCGCACCCTGCTGCTGGGGGCGGCGGCGCAGTTCGGTATCTTCGCCACCGTCCTCGGGGCGCTGACACTCAACTACTTCGGCCTGATTTCGTTCACCCTGCCGCAGGCGGCGGCCATCGGCATCA
>NZ_JBEAJL010000022.1:0-44154 GCF_040065275.1 Klebsiella sp. JB_Kp042 | reverse complement strand
CAGGTCCCCGCACAAAGTCAAAACCGCGGCCCCGGCAACTCAACGGGTGATGGTTAAAAAATTAAACAGGTGAAGGAGAATAATATGCGTTTAGCATCCCGATTTGGACTTACTCATTCCATTCGTCAGGAACGCCCACTGACTAACGATGAATTAGTCAAGGTTGTACCTTCTGTGTTTTCAGAAGAAAAGCATAATTCACGTAGTGATCGCTATACCTATATTCCAACCATTACACTGCTGGATAAATTACGTGAAGAAGGTTTCCAGCCATTTTTTGCCTGTCAGTCACGAGTAAGGGATGAGGATAAACGGGGGCATACTAAGCATATGGTAAGACTTCGCCGTGAAGGGGCCAATAAAGGAACAGAAGTACCCGAAATCATTCTTCTTAACTCGCATGATGGATCGTCCAGTTATCAAATGATCCCGGGTATGTTCCGTTTTGTATGCACAAATGGCCTTGTGTGCGGTACGTCGTTTGGTGAGATTCGTGTACCTCATAAAGGTGATATTGTTGGAAGGGTTATCGAAGGTGCTTACGAAGTTCTGGGAATTTTCGATAAAATAACTGAAGGCGTTGATGTCATGAAGTCTATTGCCTTAACCAAGGAAGAACAGCGTCTGTTTGGACAAGCTGCATTAACCTACCGATATGAAGATGAAAATAAATCTCCGGTCAGTATTGAACAGATAATTCATCCGCGCCGTTATGAAGATAAAAAAGATGACATCTGGACTACATATCAAAGGGTCCAGGAAAATCTGATTAAAGGCGGTTTGCCTGGCCGAACTGAAAAAGGGAAAAGAACAACAACCCGGCCAGTAAAAGCAATCGATGGTGATGTTAAACTCAATAAGGCATTGTGGTTAATTGCGGAGAAATTCCGCACTCTTAAAGGCTATTTATAAGCGCCGGGCAGCTGTCCGGCGTTTTGATGGTGGGAATACTTATGTTTGAATTTAAAGCTGTCTGTATCAGTATTTCACATATGGAAGAAGGTGATATCAGAGTTCTTCAGGTGCTTTCATCAACAACCAATTATCTAACTTGCGATAGTTACTTAGAGTGGATACATGATACACCTTATGGTTGTGTTATAAGGATGTATGATTTCAAACGCCATCTTCTGGCGCTAAAAAGAGGTGGGGTGTCAAAATTTTTACGCAAAAATCTTATACTAATGCACCGGGAGGGTGGGTATCTGCTTTTTCATTTTGATAGTGATGCCGATTATTATCCAGGTATAGATGCCGTAGATTTTTAAGAAATTCAAGCCTTCTTATATCAGAAGGCTTTTTAGTTCATGGCGATTTTCTGATCTTTAGAAGAAGTTCGTTTGCTTGCTTTGATAGCCGTGTAGTAGTAATGGATCTTCTTCGCATACTCGTAACGTCTTGCTGCCTGGCGCGGGGTCTTTTTGAAGCCTGCATTGTATGCCCCGACTGCATCCCACGAAACGCCCCACTTTTTAAACGCCTGAGCCAGATAATAGGCTCCGGTGTAGATGTTAAGACAAGCATCGCTAAGAAGATGATCCGGTTTTATTCCATATCGCGACAGTTCGTTGAAATGCTGCGAGTCAATTTGCATCAAGCCTGATCCATAACCCGTAACAGGATTACGCCCAATCGCATCAATTTTAAATCGTGATTCTTGCCATGATATAGCACGCAGGAGATCCGGATCAATTTTGTAATCCCTGCCAGCCATATCAAAGCAGTCTGCTGCCATTGATGACAATGGTATTAAAGACAGGATGATACCAAACGCTACTCCCTTCATGAATTCCCCTCCGTGCCAAATCCCGGAATAACCTTAACCCATCCAAGACCGAGACTCAACATATATGCACTCCTCACCACAAAATCACCACACCCCACGCAAAATTAAAATTTTGCAGATTTATTATTTAAACCATAGAGTTATGGTCAACTAAATTACACTATCTTTCATTATGTAATATAAATATGAATCGCAGATGAATCGCTAACGATTCACTTATAAATCGTGGGTGAATCAGTAACGAATCAACCCTTATGAAATCTAGCTTTATTGGCGAATTGACTCTAGATTCAATTCGTGGTGTGATTCGCCTTATGAATCGAGTTTCAAGGCGGTGAATCTAGATTCGAATCGCGAATTGAATCGTTGGTGAATCGTCTGAATTGGTTGGCTGTAAATAGTATCAAGATTTCTTTTTATATTAAGGGATGGATATGGCAAAGATACAGGCATATGTTAGCGATGAAGTTGCTGAAAAAATTAATGCCATTGTGGAGAAACGGAAAGCTGAGGGCGCCAGGGAGAAAGATGTTAGTTTTTCCAGTGTGTCTACGATGCTTGTCGAGTTAGGCTTGAGGGTTTATGAAGCGCAAATGGAAAGGAAAGAAAGCGGCTTTAATCAGATGGCTTTCAATAAGATTTTGCTTGAAACAGTTTTGAAGACACAATTTGCAACCAACAAAATTTTGGGAATTTCTTGTTTGAGTCCACATATCTCAGGTAACCAAAAATTTGAGTGGCGATTTATGATTGATAACATTCTGGAAGACACTAAAGAAGTGGTCGATACATTCTTTCCAGAATCAGAAGATGGTGACGAAGAGTAAACTACACAACATTAAGTTATCTAGATTATTAAACTAAAATATAAAAAATAAAAGCGGAATGATCTGCGTATTTTTAGTGACAGGGAAGTGGGTTACATTTATCATAGTTTGAGAGGCTCAGGTCTCACAAAATTTGAGAATCGCTGATGTGAAGGGTTGGCCCCCTTCACATCAGCTGCCCATAGAATCCTGTTGAGGAGGCTCCTATGTGTTCGATGGATCGTATTGAAAACACCAACTGTAGTCAATTGGATTTCTTTCGTGAAATGCAATTAACTGTCAACCTTTCTAGCCATCCTGCTTGTATAAGGCTCCGTGATGGATCCTTTTCCCATTTCAATCATTCTTTCGCTACAACTTTTCTGCACAATATTAACGTTAACATATGGTTTAACCGTTTGGAAATCTCCTCTTCTTTACGTCTGTCAGCTCTTGACGCAGAAGTTTACTCAGGCGATCGAAAAATGCTCGTTGAGGAAAATTTGCCCATTAATGGGAACCGATGGGATTTTATAATAGAACGGATGTCATTTGATGGAACAGAGTTCACTCTGTGGAAGTTCTGTCATCTTCAACGAGGCGGTTTTTTACTGTCTCCTGTTCGCTCAGGTTTTATAAAAAAACTCAACGAATTTAAAAATGCAGTCGGTTTTTTAACTGATGTTCAGATTGAGACTCTGGCTCTATATTCTTTTGGTGCCTCCCACAATCAGATTTCAGAGGTTTTAAATATAGCAATTGGAACATCGAAAAACAGGGTGAATCGTATTCTTGCTGCTTTACCAATCCGCACGAGAGAAGAGGTATTTTATTTTTTATTCGCCAGTGGAATGGCCTTTTCATTCTGTAAGGTTGTTACAGAATTAATTGGAAGTCGCGTTAATAAATTGTTAAATAAATAGTGACCTTTTGTCTATTGTGTTAAGGGGTTTTATTTGTGAGACTACTCCTATTGAAAAGTAGAGTGGAGGTGCAAGTGAGGCGAATGACTACTCGTCCGGCATTAGGTCCATGCGTTAGTTTCAAACTTGATGAAGATACGCATCTGAAATTGGTAAATGCCAAAGAGAGAAGCGGACGTAGTAAGGCTGGGGAGGTTGTGCTTAGGGTTAAGGATCACCTTTTACGCTATCCAGATTTTTATCCAACTGTAACATATAAGAGTGTGAGTTTTGGTCCTGTTGTTATGGCCCGCTTTGATGAGGATACAAACAAAAAACTGATTGCAGCTAAAAATAAAAGTAACAGAAGCAAGTCGCATGAAGTTTATCTTCGTCTCAAAGCACATCTGTTCGAATTTCCTGATTTTTATAGTTCTGAAGTCGAAGTGATAAGGAGGTCAGTATCTGAAACATAAGTAGTCCCGAAGGTATTACCATTTAAACATTATCTATTTAAAAGGAAATAAATATGAATGCTGTATTAAGTGTTCAGGGCTCTGCTGTCCCTGAAAAAACCAAACCGTCTTTTATGTCCCGCGTTTTCAATAAAAAGAAAGCCCTGAAAGCCGCTAAAGTTGTGCTGCCGGTTGCTGCTGTGGCGGCGTTCTTCCCGGATGCTGCGATGGCCACCACCACGGCAACCGACCTGATGAAGTCCGGGGATGCGACCGTTAAAGGCACGTTTGGTAAGCAATCCAGCGTCGTCAAATGGGTGGTTCTGGCAGAAGTTGTCGCCGGCGGCATCATGTACATGATGACCAAAAACGTGAAGTTCCTGTTTGGCTTCGCGATTATTTCCACCTTTATCACCATCGGTATGTCGGTCGCCGGTTACTGACAGGAAGCACGTGATGACGGGAGACGAATTAAAGCGATACCGTTTCCCGGAAACACTGACTAACCAGTCCCGCTGGTTTGGCTTATATCTCGATGAACTTATCCCGGCCGTGATTTGTCTCGGCTGGGGTTTCTGGACCAGCAAGTTCATTTTTGGTATGGCTGCAGCGGCACTGGTTTTCTGGGGTATCAAGAAACTGAAAAAAGGGCGGGGCAGTTCCTGGCTACGCGACCTGATTTACTGGTATCTGCCAACCTCCCTTCTTAAAGGTTTCTTTCATGATGTTCCGGACTCCTGTTTCCGGCAGTGGATTAAATAAATCAACGGGGAAATAACATATGGAACATGGTGCCAGACAAAATACCACTCGCGTTATCGCTGTGGGATTTATCAGTCTGGGGACACTCCTGACCCTCAGTCTTGCGACCAATATTATCCAGGGCATAAATAATTACCGTCTGCAGACGGAACAGAAAGTGGCGGTGACACCGATGTTATTCCGTGCCCCCTTTGCGGTGTCTCAGAACCAGGCTGACGCTTCTTATATTGAGCAGCTGGGCCTGTCCTTTGTTGCCCTGCGTCTGAATGTCACGCCGGAAACGGTTGATGCCCAGCATCAGCAGCTTCTCCGGTATGTATTACCCGCTGCGCAGAACAGCCTAAAGGTCCAGCTGGCTGAAGATGCGAAACGCATTAAAGACAATAACGTTAATGCCACCTTTTATATGACCTCGATCCGTGCGTGGCCGGCAGAGAACCGCGTGGATATCCGGGGTGAGCTGAAAACGTGGATTGGGGATTCCAAACCCTACAGTGAAATTAAAAGCTATGTCATTCAGTTCAGTCGTGTCGATGGTGTCAGCTGGCTGGCGCGTTTTGGAGAAATAAATAATGAAAAAAATTAACCCGTTATTTATTTCAGGTTGTCTGCTGTTGGTCGCCCCTGCGATGTCAGCGACCCTTAGCGGTACGCTGGCGCCGACAGTGGTTCCCCTGACCAATGGCGGTCAGGCAAATATTGCCGTGAGTAACACCGATCCGAATCTGTTCACAGTACCTGGAGATCGCATCACGGCGATAAACAGCCTGGACGGCGGCCTGACAAACCAGGAGCAGACCGACAGCGGCGGCGCCATTCTGGCGACCGTCAGTAAAAAACCATTCACCTTCATTGTGGAAACCGAACGCGGGCTGAACTTCTCCATTCGTGCCGTGCCCCGTGCGGGCTCAGGCCGGACAATTCAGCTGGTCAGCGAGCTGGCGGGTACCCCCGGTCCGGCAAAAGCCTGGGAAGAGTCGAATCCCTATGAATCGTTACTGGTTTCGCTGAATCGCGCCGTGCGTCAGGGCAGCGTACCCGATGAGTATCAGTCTGTCCCCGTCACTTCTGAAGTGCTGCAGGTGCCGGCTGGTCTGCGCGCCACTGCCGATCGGGTCTGGGTCGGTCATCACCTGAAAGTTGTCCGTTACAGTCTGGACAATGTCTCCCTGTCGGCCCGAATGGTGCGTGAAAGCGATTTCTGGCAGCCCGGAACACGTGCCGTCATGTTCAGTACCCCGGCGGGCCTGCTGACTGCCGGTGGTCGCATGCAGATCTGGGTCACGACGTCAGATGAAGGAGTGAAGCGCTGATGGCCAACTTCAACACGCTGATCAAACGTAAGCAATATATCTGGCTGGGACTCATTCTGGCGGGCGGCGCGGCAGCAGTCGGAGGCGGGCTGTATCTGTCAGATCTGAACATGAGCTCTGATGAGGAAGCCCCGACTCAGGGCGAACCCGCACCGGATATGACCGGGGTGGTCGACAGCAGCTTCAACAGTAAGGTGGAGCAGCACGCGACAACAGAAATGCAGGCGACTGCCGCTGATCTCAACAAGCGTTTTGACTCCCTGCAGGGGGAAGTGGACCTACTGAGTAAGGCGCGAACCGCTGACCAGATACGTATCGACAAACTCAGCAGTGACAATGAAGCCATGCAGAATCAGCTGAAGGCGCTGGGCGTGAAACCGGCTGTCTCTGGTGGCGAGCCCGCGCCGACTCCTCCGTCACCGCCACCCGGTCCGGAAGGGGAGCCGCAGCCAGCCAGTTATCCGCCGCAAACCGGCGCCGCGGTACCGCCTCCGACGGCATTCTATCCCGGGAATGGTATGACACCGCCGCCGCAGGTCAGCTACCAGTCTGTACCGGTACCAAACCAGATACAGCGTAAAACGTTCAGTTACGACAAAGGAAAAAAAACGAAGTCATTGCCGTACATTCCGTCGGGGAGCTTTGCAAAAAGCATGCTTATCGAGGGGGCAGATGCCAACGCGTCTGTTACCGGGAATGAATCAACTGTACCGATGCAGTTGCGTATCACCGGTCGCGTGGAAATGCCAAACAGCAAAACCTACGACCTGACAGGGTGTTTTGTGGGCCTTGAAGCCTGGGGCGATGTCTCCAGCGAACGCGCCATTGTCCGTACCCGCAATATCAGCTGTATCAAAGGTGATAAAACCATCGATCAGCCCATTAACGGCCACGTTTCCTTTATGGGGAAAAACGGGGTTAAGGGAGAGGTGGTGATGCGTAACGGAAAAATCCTCGGCTGGGCATGGGGGGCCGGTTTTGTTGACGGGATTGGTCAGGGCATGGAACGGGCTTCACAGCCGGCTGTTGGCCTGGGGGCAACCGCATCTGTTGGCGCCGGTGACGTTCTGAAAATGGGGGTCGGCGGTGGTGCATCTAAAGCTGCGCAGACGCTGAGCGAGTACTACATCAAAAGGGCCGAGCAGTATCACCCGGTCATTCCGATTGGTGCCGGCAACGAAGTTACCGTCGTGTTCCAGGATGGATTCCAGCTGAAAACGATTGAAGAACTGGAAGCGGAAAAGAACGGGCAACAGCAGGCTCAGAATCAGGAGGCGGAGCCGGCACCGCAGGCTGATGCACATCATCAGTCAGGCGGCGGTATGAACGGATTCAATACTGACGAGATGCTGAAGAAGCTGGGCAAACTTGATCCGCGTGAGTTCTCTCCGGGCGCAGCGCCGCAGGGGGAAAATAATGGCTAAGTCTCTCATTACTACTGTTCTGTCAGCACTGCGCTGGGCTCACTGGCTGGTTAAGTGTGCGGTGGTCTATCCGCTGGCCATGATGATGTTACTGGTTGTTCTGGTGTTCCGGACGGGACCGTACACGTTCGGCCAGACGCTGGTGAAAACCGTAGAGTCTGTGCAGCAGGAGGGATATGTCATTCAGGACTGCACGGGGCCGAAAGAACTTAATGGTGATGCGGTGAACGCTCCACTGCCTCCGGTTTTACAGGAAGACTGCACCACCGTCAGTACGGATGCGGCAGGGTATGCAGCATATATCGACCAGAGCTATACGCATAATATTCTCTGGCTCTGGCTCTGGCTGCTGATGGCGGTGGTGTTTACCGGGATGGCTGTGGTTTTCCGTAGGACTCCTGTCCGCAGGGGATTTCTCGGGTGAAGGATGTCAGGGGGGTACCTGCGTAATGAACAGGAAGCAGGAGAAAAGGAGCCTAACACTGTACCTCAATCTGCAAATTATTTAGACCCCAAACTTTATGAGGAGCTTGTAAGGGCTGCTAATAATCTTGCAGAAGCAGTATTCAGGAAGACTGACTGGAAATCGATTTTTAAAAAATAAACAGATTACGGGTGAATATATGAAGGAATTAATGCTGTTAATTCCTCTGGGCAGCGCTTTGCTCTTAACCGGGTGTGCGGGCACAGAGACCGAATTTCAATGTAATGCCACGACGTCGGATACCTGTATGACGATGGAGCAGGCAAATGAAAAAGCGAAGCTGAAAGAGGAACGCAGTGATGCAAAGCCGGCTGCGGCCGGGTTGCCACAACTGGCTGAGGGTAATTTCAGAACCACATCAGTTAATTCGTACCCATTGCCGCCACAGCCAAATTTAATGCGTCCCGGAGCAACGACAACTGCACCGACTAATACAGTAACGTCAGGATTGCTGACGAATAACAGGAAAGTCAGTATGCCGGTGTATCGGCCCGTGGCTGTAGCGCCAGCTGTTCGACCAGTGAGTGTATCAACTTTTACATCGCCGGTGACGGTTCCTGGTAATTATCCCCGGCCATTAAGAAAAGGGGAGGAGACAACGTCATTGTGGATAGCGCCGTATGTGGATGCAGATGATGTATATCACCAGCCAGCAACGGTTCTTTTTGTCGTGACACCATCGGCGTGGGGACAACCTCGCCTTAATTGATTCACAGCGCCATTACTGGCGCTGCAGGAAGTTCTCATTTCTGAATTAAAACGAGTGCCCTCTGCGTTGAAAGGGATGGGCGGTAGCGTGTGAAATGAACGTCGATAACGAAAAATGAAAGGATTTGAAAAATGACTGACTCAATGAAATATCTATGGCTGCTTTTACGCGAAGATTCGTCATATATTTTTATGTTGATGCTGATTGTTGGTTCTGCCGTAATCGTGTCTGCCTTTTTTCAGAGAGTAATCACATCCTGGTGGGGTAAAACCCTCAGTGTGATACTGTGTATGGTGAGTATGATTACTACAGCAACAGGAGTTCTTGATCCTGAGTCAACATATAAACAAATTATAAACAGGAAAGAAAATATCATCTATACGCTGAAAAACTGCAGAGTCTCCGCATTTGAAGCGCAGCAGGCAGGGTTTCTGGCTAAAGCAAAAGATGCCTGGTCTTGCCCGGATGGCGTAACACGGTATATGGATGTGAGATACAGGGATAAGGCAGAGATTAATAAACTCAGTACGGAAGGTAAGTAACGTTATGGATGAATTATTCAAATGGACGATGATGCTGGTATTTTTATTGGCAGGTTATAGCCTGCTGTTTTCTACTGACAGTAATACAGTGCCCGAAGCTCTTTCTCATCACTGGAAAAATGACTGCCGGTTGCTTGAGACCAATATTGATAAAGGGTTTTTCTCTCCTGCGCAAAATCGACTTCAGTGTGGTGATGTTATTGAAAATGTAAGCAAGTCTGATTATGACAGAGCGATGAGTGGCGATAAGCAAACAACTCTCGCAGAGGCAATGAAAGAAATATTCATTCGTTAATATATAAACAGAGGCAATAAAGTATGCATGCCTTTATTTTTCTGGTGCTGATGACGCCGAGTAGTGGTGGTGGAATTTGGGATATTACTCCTATGCCTAATACAGATGTCTGCATAAAAATGCTACGGGTACTCGAAGCACGTGGAGGCAGAGGTTACGGAAGTAATACAGGAGAGTGCATTGAAATTAAAACACGCGAGCCTTTGAACAGCGTGATGGAAACATTGAGTGAGGGTGGGTAAATGGCTGAGTCTCTGTTAATTTTTGATAGTGATGGTTATGTACGACTGTTTTTTGCAATGGCAATCATTATCTGTGGTTACGGCTATGTAATTATGGGTGTTTTTATAAGAGATGCGCTTGCCTATATTTTAATGTTGTTTGGGCTTACAGGTCTCAGTGCTTTATTTTCTTTCATGGTATTTATGGATAAAAACATGTGGGCCGGTTCTCCTGATTTGACGCTGTCAGTAATAACGGGATTTTTTACAGCCACAGTGATCTTTTATATGTTTTATGTCTTGATTTATTCCTTTGATCGGATGGGGCCGGTGAATAGTAAGACCGATGGTCAGTATTAACAATCTCACGTTATTTGAAAGTATGCAGCATAAGGAATAAGAAAGTGAAAGCGTACTATATACTTGGACATAACGTTGCATGGCTTAACGGTATATGCCTGATTCTTTTTTGTTATTGGTGTGGTCGGTGCGCTGGCAATGGTTGCCATCCCTGAAAAATTCAATCTTCGAGTTAACAGAGGCGATACATTCATATACTGTGCGCTTATAGCGGTGGTTGGGTTTTGCGGGATGTTCGTTATCTCCATTCACTCATTTTCGATGGATGAACTTGAAGCAGGTAGACACTGGAAAAACGACTGCAAGACACTTGAAGTAAACATACCGACAGGCGCTTTTACCAGCCCTGTTAATAAACTGGACTGTGATGGCATCATCATTAATGTGCCAGGTGAGCGGTATTATGCGTATATCCATCAGTGGGAATTATACCAGACGAATAAAAAATGAAAGTAAACGTCGCGAACGCGGTTAAACACATTGTTAACTGGGCCTTTCCACTCTTTTTTTGGGGTGGTCTGCTGTATCTTGTTTACGATGATTACAGAGATAACGGTACAGCGACTGAAGAACAGTTATTAATGATTTCTCATGAAATACCCTGTGCCGGTGAGGATTTTCGAACGGCACTCCGTAATAGCCCGGGACCATTAACCCTTCACGATGCGAAGAAAATTGCCGCTAAATGTAACGAGAAACATAAACAACTTAACGCACTGAACAATGTGAACAAATGATCAGGGGATGGATATGATGCTGTTTTTTAGAAAGTATGGGTTTTTGTTTATCCCTCCAGTCTACTGGCTCATCTATCTGGGAGCCAGGCTGACATACAATGGACTGGCAGGAGAGTTTTCTCCTGATTTCCTTCAGGGTATTCGACATGAAGGCCTCTATATTATCTGTAGTCTGTGTGTCTTTTATTTTTTCTGCCTGGAGGTGGAAATTAGTGATGGGGAGTTCTCAGCGAACCTTCTGTTCCTGATTGTTTTCTTTCATGTGGTTTTGTTATTTATCACTCTGCTTATTTGTTTGTGGCAAGGGGCGATGTTGTTGGATGCGATCTTTATGGGTCAGATTATTGCATCCATGTGTTTATTGTTTTTTATTCCAGTGCTTTCCATTATAAGAAGGAGTTTCTAGTGCGGCTGTGAATATTCTTCTTGCCATTTATTACCCTTGTTATTTTGAAATGCTCTTAAAGGAACGCCCGCATGAGTAATAACATCATCGATACTGTCACCCAGGCTGTGAATTCACTGGTGTCAGCACTGAAGCTGCCCGACGAATCCGCGAAAGCCAATGACACGCTGGGCAGCATGAATTTCCCCCAGTTCAGCCGTATTCTGCCCTATAAGGATTATGATTCCGCGACCGGTCTGTTTATTAATAACAAAACCGTCGGTTTTATGTTTGAGGCGCGTCCTTTACCCGGTGCGGATAAAAGTATCGTCGCCACACTGGAGCATTTACTGCGCAGCAAACTTCCCCGGGGCGTCCCGGTCAGTTTTCATCTGGTCTCCAGCAAACTGGTCGGCAATGATATCGACTATGGTCTGCGTGAATTCCGCTGGAGTGGTAAACAGGCTAAGAAGTTTAACGCCATTACCCAGGCCTACTACCTCCGGGCAGCGGAGACGAAGTTCCCCCTGCCTCCTGATCTGGATTTGCCACTGACGCTGCGTAACTACCGCGTGTACATCTCCTGCTGCGTACCCAGGAAGAAGAACTCCACCACGCAAATTGTCGAGATGGAGAACCAGATAAAAATCCTGCGGGCGTCACTGGGCGGTGCCTATATTCCGACGCGTATCCTTGATGCTGCCGGGCTGGTCGAACTGATGCGTGAGCTGATAAACCCGGACCCGCACGAAATGTACCGCGTACCGTATAAGCTGGACCCCTATCAGGATCTGAACTATCAGTGTGTCGATGACAGCTTTGATATGCAGGTCACCGCCGGTCATCTGAAAATTGGCCGCCTGGGGCGCGACGGGAAAGAGTGCGTGACCCGGGTGACGAGCTACCATCTGGAGAGTGATCCGGAAATGGCCTTCCTCTGGACCGCTGCGGACAACTACGCCAACCTGCTTAACCCGGAGCTCTCCATTTCCTGCCCCTTTGTCATCACGCTGACGCTGATGGTGGAGGACCAGGTGAAGACCCAGAACGAAGCCAACCTGAAGTTCATGGACGTGGAGAAGAAAAGCAAAACCTCCTACGCGAAGTACTTTCCGAACGTGATAAAGGAAATGCAGGAGTGGGGCGATATCCGCCAGCGACTGTCGACCAACCAGACCTCCCTGGTGTCCTATTTCTTTAATATCACCACGTACACCGCAGACAGCACAGAGGCCTCTCTCGCCGCTGAACAGCAGGTGCTCAACAGCTACCGTAAAGGCGGTTTCCAGCTTATCCCGGCCCGCTACCATCACCTGCGTAACTTTCTGGCCATGATGCCGTTCAAGTGTGGTGAGGGTCTGTTTAAAGAGCTGCAGGCGGCAGGCGTGGTTAAGCGGGCGGAGACGTTCCAGGTGGCTAACCTCCTGCCGATCGTCGCTGACAGCCCGCTGGCGCCGGCGGGACTCCTGGCGCCCACCTACCGAAACCAGCTGGCGTTCATCGACCTGTTCTACGAGGGAATGAACAATACCAATTTCAACATGGCGGTCTGCGGGACGTCCGGGGCGGGTAAAACCGGTCTGATTCAGCCCCTCATTCGCAGTGTGCTCGACTCCGGCGGGTTTGCCTGGGTGTTCGATATGGGCGATGGCTATAAGTCCCTGTGTGAAAACATGGGGGGCGTATATCTCGATGGCGATACCCTCAAGTTTAACCCATTCGCCAACGTGCTGGATGATGCTCACTTCGACATGTCAGCAGAACGTATACGCGATCAGATGTCGGTGATGGCCAGTCCGAACGGCAACCTCGATGAAGTCCATGAAGGCCTGCTTCTGCAGGCAGTTCAGGCGGCCTGGTTAAGCAAACGTAATCAGGCACGCGTTGATGACGTAGTGCAGTTTTTACAGGACGCGAAGGACAGCGATGAATATGCTGATTCCCCGACAATCCGGGGCCGTCTGGACGAGATGATAATCCTGCTCGATCAGTACACGGTGAATGGGATCTACGGGGACTATTTCAACTCAGATAAACCAACACTCCACGATGATGCCCGGATGGTGGTACTGGAACTCGGTGGCCTGGAGTCGAGGCCCTCTCTGCTTATCGCTGTGATGTTTTCATTGATTATTTACATCGAGAACAGGATGTATCAGTCACCGCGTGGCCTGAAAAAACTGAACGTCATCGATGAAGGATGGAAGCTCCTTGATTTCAAGAATGAAAAAGTGGGGCAGTTTATCGAGAAAGGCTACCGTACCGCGCGTCGACATACCGGCGCATACATCACCATCACGCAGAACATCGTCGACTTCGACTCCCCGACCGCCTCCAGCGCCGCACGTGCAGCGTGGGGGAACTCATCGTACAAGGCCATTCTGAAGCAGTCAGCGAAGGAATTTGCCAAGTATAACCAGCTGTACCCGGATCAGTTCAGCAAGCTGGAGAAAGACATGATTAACGGCTTCGGTTCGGCCAAAGAGCAGTGGTTCTCCTCTTTTATGCTGCAGGTGGAAGCGAACTGCTCCTGGCACCGCCTGTTCGTCGACCCGCTCAGCCGGGCGATGTACTCCTCCAAAGGCCCGGATTTTGAGTACATGCAAGCTCGCCGGCAGGAGGGGGTCGATATCCACGATGCGGTATACGGACTGGCGTGCCGCAACTTTAAAGACGAAATGGCTGAGCTTGAATCCCGAATACCGGTGAATGACATGGAGGATAAACAGTGATGAAAAACAACACCGAACAACCGGTCAGTACGACCTCTCATACCTTTCGCCGGATACCCGTCATCGTTGCTCTCGTGCTTTTCGCCCTGGCAACCAGCGCGTTTCTCTCGCGCGTGGTTCTGGAGTACTCCACGCCGCGGGTGGTGGCTTTTGATATGAAGAAGACGCTCGACAGCTTTATGGACCGTGTCAGTCAGAAGCAGCTGACAGAAGCGCAGTCAAAAGCGCTCTCTGACCGGTTTAACGACGCGCTGGAGAAGAGTCTGGCGGAGTATCAGCAGCAGCATCATGTGGTCATTCTGGTTTCACCTGCCGTGGTTCAGGGCGCGCCCGATGTGACCCGCAACATCCAGCACGACATTGCCCGCCGGATGAAAGGAGAACAGTAATGATACGACTGAAAGACTGTCTGCTCTCCGCCTGCCTGGTATCGCCGCTGACTCAGGCGGCTGATCTCGGTACCTGGGGGGATTTATGGCCCGTCCGGGAGCAGGACATGCTGCAGCTCATCACGCAGCGTCTGCAGTCACTGCAATCCTCTGGCCAGTGGGACCAGACGATGGATGCGTTTAAGCAGCGGGTTATCGAGAACAGTCAGCGGCCGGCACCGGTGGAGGGCATTAAGCGTGCGGAGAAATACGAGCAGCGCTGGTTTGATCCCAGCATCCGCCTGACCGAAGACCTGAAGGACAATGAGGGGCGGGTGTTTGCCCGCAAGGGCGATGTGGTGAACCCGCTTAAAACCGTACCGTTTGTCCAGACCCTGTACTTCATCAATGGAGACGATGCCGACCAGCTGGCCTGGATGAAGCGTCAGGTGCCGGAAACCCTGATGAGCAAAATTATCCTGGTGCGTGGCAGTATCCCGGACACCTCCGCAGCGCTGGACAGCCGGATCTATTTCGACCAGAACGGCGTACTGAGCAAGCGATTTGGCCTGACGGCGGTCCCGGCGCGGATCACGCCGGCGCCATCCGGTGAACGCCTGAATATTGAGACCTTCCCTGTAAAATAAGGATGTTTCTGTGAAAACCCTGACGCTTTTCCTGAGTGCCCTGATGTTGTGGGGGTACAGCCTCAGTGCGGCTGCTGATCCCTCCTGTGAGGGCCGGTTTGTTAACCCGATCACCGATGTGTGCTGGCGCTGCATATTTCCTTTATCACTCGGCAGCGTGCAGGTTGGTAAAGGCGATCTGCCTGATACCAGCAATCCGGGTAGTCCCCTGCAGCTGTGTCCGGCGCCGCCACCGATTTTTGTTCGCCCCGGCCTGGCCATCGGGTACTGGGAGCCGATGGCCATGACGGACGTCAGCCGTTCGCCTGGCTGTATGGTCAATCTGGGGGGCTTCAGTATCAATCTCGGCAAGACCGGTATGGGGACCGCGAGAAAGGACGACAAGCAGGTGAACGGCGCTTTTTATCACGTTCACTGGTACAAGTACCCGCTGACCTACTGGCTGAACATCATCACCTCCGCAGGCTGTCTGGAAGGCGGAGACATGGATATAGCCTATCTGTCCGAGATTGACCCGACCTGGGTGGACAGCAGCCTCACCACCATTCTGAATCCGGAAGCCATCCTGTTTGCCAACCCCATCGCACAGGGGGCGTGCGCGGCTGACGCTATGGCCAGCGCGTTTCATATGCCACTCGATATTCTGTTCTGGTGTGCCGGCTCTCAGGGTTCGATGTACCCGTTTAGCGGCTGGGTAAGCAACGAGTCCAGTCCGCTGCAGTCCTCGTTACTTGTCAGCGAGCGCATGGCGTACAAGCTTCACCGGCAGGGACAAATTATGGAGAGCATCGGGAAGGACAAGGCGGTCTGCTATGAGTATCCGTCCCCGATCATCCCCAAAGAGCGCTGGCGCTATCAGATGGTGAACATGTACCCGGACAGCGGCCAATGCCATCCCGTGGGGCGCAGCGTGATGCGCTGGGAGGCCGGTAAAAATCCACCCAACACCCGTAAGAACTATGGCTATCTGATGTGGCGTAAACGCAATTGTGTCTTTCTCTGACAGGAGTCTCTCATGAAATTAATGAATCTGTTTATGGTCATGCTTTTGCTGACCGGACGAGCAGTGTTGGCTGAAACCTCCTCTGTTACAGACAGAGAATGGCTGAAGCAGCAGGAGAACCTCAGCGAACAGCTGCGCCAGCATCCGGATAAACAGCTGCAGCAGGAGCTTGAGGCGCAAATCAACCGTAATCCTCTGCCCAAATCAGACCGCCAGTTTATCGATAATCTGGTCAGCCAGCAGAAAGCGGCGAATCAGGAAAAGCCAGCAGAAGGGGCGCTGTACTTTGTCTCCTTCTCGATACCTGAAGAGGGGCTGAAGCGGATGCTGCACGAAACCCGGCAGTACGGCATTCCGGCGACACTGCGTGGGCTCGTCAATAACGACATGAAGACCACCACTGACGCGGTGCTGCAGCTGGTGAAGGATGGCGTGACCGACGGAGTGCAGATCGACCCGACACTATATACGCAGTACAGCATCCGGAGTGTGCCGTCTCTGGTGGTACGGTGTCAGGCCGGGTATGACGTGGTACGCGGTAACATTCACGTCAAACAGGCGCTGGAGAAAGTGGCACAAACCGGTGACTGCGCACAGGTGGCCCGGCAGATGCTTGATGCGCCCTCGAATGCCGCCGGGAGCCAGCCATGAAAGATAAACCGTACTTCATGGCGTTACCGGAAATGGTGAGGGATGAGGGAGGGTGTAAATGAAGACGGTTATTTCCGTGCTGACCGCGCATTTTTTTGTCCTGAGCGCCTTCATCTGGCTGGCATCCCCCGCCTGCGCTGACAGTGGAAGTGACTATAAAGCCGGTTCGGATTTTGCGAAACAGGTGCAGGGCAATGGTCTGAACTCACTGAAAAATTTCAGTGGTGAGCAAAACCTGCCGGGGTATACCGACAACCCGGATCAGACAAAATACTACGGCGGCGTCACTGCCAGCGGAGACAGCTCTCTGAAAAGCGATTCAGCCCTGGAGTTCAGCCAGGGAGATACCGGCAAAACGATTACGGAGTCGTTCACGAACCGGCCACCGGATCAGATATCTCAGGATGCGCCGTTTATTCAGGCCGCAAAGGATACAGAATCCCGTGCCGACAGCATTGTCGGTGATACCGGACAGTCCTGTACCGCCCAGGTTGTGAACCGCAGCGAGTTCACAAACCATACCTGCGAACGTGATCTGCAGGTGGAAAATTTTTGCACACGGGAAGCGACCCTGAAGGATAACGCCACCACGCAGAAAGTTAACCGAACCTATCAGCAGGTGGTGACGCTGAATTATGCCCGGAGTACCCGGCAATGGAGTGGCAACCTGACGATCCCGACCAACGGTCGTCTGCTGAATGCCTCGGTGGATGGTGAGCCTCTGGTGATCCCCTGGATTGAAGAATGCGATTCCGAAGGGAAGGTGCGGGATAGCTGCAAGAGTGCAGTCAGTGAAAGCCTGACCCTCTTTGAACGAACGTTCCCCATAGATGTGATCAGCTGGCCACGTTCAGAATCGATGTGTTCAGGCGGTCAGAACACGCATTGTACGAAATATACCTATGACGGGAAGGGGAAGATTCATCAGTCGTTTGGTGTGGACAAAGCGGTTACTGCAGGGCAGAACTTTTCAGTAAGCAAAACATCACGGACCGTATCATCGGGTAGCCAGAAACCCGTACAGGTCACGGTCACCCTGGTGATGGAAGAAACCGAAACCGTCTACGCACCTGAAGTCGTCTGGGTTGAAAGCTGTCCGTTCAGTAAGGATGAAGGAAAAAAAACGGGGGAGGAATGTATCAGTCCGGGAGGAACGCGAACCATCACCCTCGGAGGCAGGGATTACTCGTTCACGGAAGCCTGCTGGAAATATAAGGATACCTGGCTCACGCAGCCGGCGGACAGCGGCTCCTGTGAAATCCTGATGAAAAATACGGCCTGTACTCTGTCATCCCGCCAGTGCGCCTTCTCCAGCGAGGAAGGCACGTGCCTGCATGAATATGCAACGTATTCCTGCGAAACCAGGACGAGTGGCAAGCAAATGATCTGCGGCGGTGATGTCTTCTGCCTTGATGGTGAATGTGACAAAGCCACGTCCGGGAAGAGCAATGACTTTGGGCAGGCGGTATCTGAGCTGGCGGCACTGGCAGCCGCGGGGAAGGACGTCGCGGCACTGAACGGGGTGGATGTCCGGGCCTTCACCGGAAAAGCGAAGTTCTGTAAGAAATTTGCTGCCGGCTTCAGTAACTGCTGCAAAGACAGCGGCTGGGGCCAGGATGTGGGGCTGGCACGCTGCAGCAGCGAGGAAAAGGCGCTGGCCAAAGCGAAAAAAGACAAGCTGACGGTCAGTATCGGGGAATTCTGCTCTAAAAAAGTTCTGGGTATTTGCCTGGAGAAAAAAAGGAGCTATTGCCAGTTCGACTCAAAACTGGCGCAGATCGTTCAGCAGCAGGGAAGAAACGGTCAGCTGCATATCGGTTTTGGCGGCGCCAGCAGTCCTGACTGTCGGGGCATTACCACCGCGGAACTCCAGGGGATTGATTTTAACAAGCTTGATTTCACCAACTTTATGGACGACCTGATGAAAAATCAAAAAATACCGGAAAACGATGTTCTCACCAATAAGACCAAGGAACGAATTAAGGAAATCATGAGTCAGCAATCCGCGCAATAAACCATGCTGACTAATAAAGAGACCGATAATCATGAAAATTAATTTTCACAAACAGCCTGCCATTGATTTTGTCCTGAGATTAACGCTGACAATAATCATTATTTCTCCGGTGATTTATTTCTCCTGGGATGCCGTCAAAGGGACGTCGGGGAATGATTATGTCGAGAGTGTGGTTTTTATTGTTGCGGTTGGTTTTTTCTGGTTCGTGAGCTATCTCTTTTTTAGTTCGCTTGCCGCGTTGTTACGGAAAAAGACGGAGGAAGAATGAAGACGGTGCGCAGGTTTAATAAGTTTAAAGATTGGTTCAGGTTAGCAGGGGTAATCCTTATTCCTGTTCTGTTGATAATTAACATGGCAACGTTATTAACGAGCGATGCTGGGTTCGTAATTGTTAGATCTTTATTGTTTATTTTTGTTCTCACGATTATAGCAAGACGATTACAGCCATAAAGACGGGCGTCACCGCTTTAATCAGCAAAACAGACAGGAGTGTTCATGGAAGAGAAAAAAGCCTACGGGCTGGTCATGGTTTTTGTCGGGGTGTTTGTCTTTTTCCTGGTCAACATTATGTCGTACAGCCTGTGGCGGGACAGACAGGTTAACGCATTTATGACCACCAACCGGGCCTGGGGGATCCAGTGCGACACTGTTTCTCAGGCCGCGTGGGTGGTCAGGGACGGGGAGCGGGTGGACCTTCAGATAAATCATCTGCCTCTGTACTGCAGCGGTTACCGCTTTGAAGCCCGTGATGATGCAGGAAAGATACAGCGCCAGCTCGATAAATACAGTGTCTATCAGCATCTGTCACGCCAGTCGCAATAATTCATAAAAGGGTATTTGCCATGCGAACAATACATGCCGCCATGCTGGCGGGATGCCTTTGCTGCGCCCTGATGCCGGCTTTCGCCAAAGACGCGGGCTGGCAGTGGTACAACGAGAAACTTAAGCCCCATGATGAGGAAAGGAAAGCCGCACCAGCGGCACCACCGCCGCAAATGGATATTCTGGAGAAACTCGCCACACTCCAGGCGGCCACCAAACGGTCGTTGTACGAAGCCATTCTGTATCCATCGTCTGAAAACTTCGTTAAGTATTTCCGGCTGCAGAACTACTGGACGCAGCAGGCAGGTTTGTTCTCGATGAGTGCGAAGAAAGCGATGCTGGAAAACCCCGAACTCGATTACAACCTGCAGCACAGCTACTACAACGGCACGGTAAAAAACCAGCTCGCTGCCGACTATGCCGAACAGCGACAGGCTATCTCCACCCTCGCACAGCACTACGGCGTGATGTTCTTCTACCGGGGCCGGGAAGCGATCGATGGCCAGCTGGTCCAGGTGATTAAAAATTTTCGCGAAACCTATGGCCTGAGCGTGATACCGGTGTCGGTTGACGGAGTGATTAACCCCATGCTGCCCGATAGCCGGACGGACCAGGGCCAGGCAGAGCAGCTTGGCGTGAAGTTCTTCCCCGCGATGATGCTGGTTAACCCGAAAAGTGGCCAGGTGAAGCCTCTCAGTTACGGCTTTATCAGTCAGGACGACCTGGCGAAACAGTTCCTCTATGTCTCCAGCGACTTTAAACCGAATTTCTAAGGAGTGTGTCATGCGAAATATTCGTTTTCCGGATTTAGATATCACCGGGATGTGGGTGCTGGCCGTGGGCGTGTTTTTCCACCTGATAGCCAGGCTTGTCAGAAAACAGCCTGAGCTGGCCGTCCAGGCCGGGGAAATCTTCGGGCTGGGTATGGTGGTGTTCGGGGGATACCGCATTCTAAACGCCCTGATTGCTGAAGCCGAAAAAGAGGAGAAAGCCTGTGAAAAACAGCCTGATGAACCTCGCTAAGACGCCGCTGGCGGCACTGGCGCTTTCCCTTGCACTGGCCGGGATGGCACATGCGGGAACGCTCGATGAGGTGAAGTCGCTCTGGGATCCGCGGGGTATCTCCGGTACTGAAACGGCCTCCCCGCAGAGCGACACTCCCCAGGCGGTGAGCGGGGCATCTCAGCCACGCTGGTTACGACTCAGCAACGGAAAGCAGGTGGACCTGCGCGACTGGAAAGTGGTGCTGTTCATGCAGGGACACTGTCCCTACTGTCATAAATTTGACCCGGTGCTGAAGCAGCTGGCCGGACAGTATGGCTTCTCCGTGTTCTCTTACACCATTGACGGACAGGGTGATGACGCGTTTCCGGAAGCGCTGCCGGCGCCTCCTGACGTGATGCAGACCTTTTTCCCCAATATCCCGGTGGCGACCCCGACTACGTTTCTGGTGAACGTAAACACGCTGGCAGCGTACCCGATCCTGCAGGGCGCCACGGATGCACAGGGCTTTATGGCCAGAGTGGATACGGTATTTCAGATGATGCATTAGCCTCTGTTATATCCGGTCTTAGCAAGTGATTAAGGAAAATAGCCATGAACAAATATATACGTTCGACGGGACTGTACGCGTTTTTATTTCCAGCAAGTTTAAAGGACTCCGGGCAGACAGCAGCCGAAAAAATTGAACAACTGAAGCCGGAATTTATCCACCGGGAAAGGCGTCTGGAAATCTATCTGGAATTATTCATTGTGTTTCTCACTGCAGGTGCTCTGCTGTTATGGATAATGAGATTTTTATTTAATATCTGCGTGGATGACTGGATAGCCAGCGGCGACCTGCGAGTAAAAGACCTGTGGAATATTATGATGTACGCCATCCCTTATGCGCTGATTGCTGTTGGGGGGGGGTTCTTTGTTGCCGGAGTGACATTAGCGATCCGCAATTTTTTCAGTTATCACCTGAAGACCCTTTTTATTCTGAGAAATGACAGAGTTAAAAAGAATGCTGTGCGTAATGGAGGACTGGATGCGAATTAAACTTCTGTCACTCTTCTGCGGTGCCGTGCTTGGCCTGTCATTTAGCGCCGCCGCCGACGTGAATGGCGATATGAACAACTTCTTCAATAAGCTGGGCTTTGCGTCCAATACCAGCCAGCCGCAGGTCTGGCAGGGACAGGCTGCGGGTTACGCCTCCGGCGGTTCGCTGTATGCCAGAACGCAGGTGAAAACGATCCAGCTGGTCAGCATGACGCTCCCTGATATTAATGCCGGCTGCGGAGGGATTGATGCCTATCTAGGGTCATTCAGCTATATCAACAGCGAGCAGCTGCAGAGGTTCGCAAAACAAATCATGAGCAACGCCGCGGGGTACTTTTTTGATCTCGCTTTGCAAACCACGGTACCGGAGATTAAAACCGCAAAGGACTTCCTTCAAAAGATGGCCACTGACATGAACAGCATGAACCTCAGTTCCTGCCAGGCTGCTCAAGGAATTGTGGGTGGCCTGTTTCCTCGTACCCAGGTCGCTCAACAAAAGGTCTGCCAGGACATTGCCGGTGAAAGCAATATCTTTTCGGACTGGGCCGCCTCGCGCCAGGGTTGTACGGTGGGCGGCAAGATGGACAGCGTCCAGGATAAGGCCAGCGATAAAGACAAAGAACGTGTGATGAAAAACATCAACATCATGTGGAATGCCTTATCGAAGAACCGGCTCTTCGACGGCAATAAGGAGCTGAAGGAATTCATCATGACGCTCACCGGTACGCTGATTTTCGGGGAGAACAGTGAAATCACGCCGCTGCCGGCACGCACCACTGACCAGGATCTGATTAGAGCCATGATGGAGGGCGGCACGGCTAAAATCTACCACTGCAATGATTCGGATAAGTGTCTTAAGGTCGTTGCTGATGCGACCGTGAGCATCACTTCCAATAAAGCGCTAAAAAGCCAGATTTCCGCTTTGTTAAGCAGTATCCAGAATAAAGCAGTGGCTGATGAAAAACTGACGGATCAGGAGAAAGGGTTTATCTCCAGCACCACCATTCCGGTATTCAAATACCTGGTCGATCCGCAGATGCTCGGGGTGTCTAACTCACTTATTTACCAGCTGACGGACTATATCGGCTACGACATCCTGCTGCAGTACATTCAGGAACTTATCCAGCAGGCCCGGGCGATGATTTCAACCGGTAATTATCCCCAGTCGACAATGGATATGATCATGGAAAACCTCAATCAGGCGAGTGTCCAGATTGCCGCTTTTCAGTCCCGTGTTCAGGTTCAGCAGGACGCCTTGCTTGTGGTTGACAGACAAATGAGTTACATGCGCCAGCAGGTCTCTGCCCGCATGATGACCCGCTACCAGAATAACTATCATTTTGGGGGGAATCTGTAATGCTTGAGATATATGCCATTGCTGGCGGCGACTGGTTACGGGGCAACCTGAACGCGATTGCGGCGTTTATGGGGACCAGCACATGGTCGACTATAGAAAAGATGTGTATCGCCATCTCGGTACTCATTGTGGCGGGGAACTGGGTAAAAAAACACAACGTAATGGACCTTATTGGCTGGGTCTTTTCCCTCACCCTGGTCTCTATGCTGGTTGTCATTCGTACCCCTGTGCAGATCATCGATTACAGTAACGTTGCGCAGGTCTATGAAGTCGATAATGTGCCTATTGGTCTGGCGATTCCGGCGTCGCTGACAACACGGGTAGGAAACGCGCTTATCCAGAGTTATGAGATGGTCTTCGCTCTGCCGGACAGTGTCACGTACAGTAAAACGGGGATGTTATTTGGCAGTAATCTGGTCGCGAAAAGTACGGATTTTTTGTCACAAAATCCTCAGATTACGACGCTGTTTTCCGATTACGTACAAAACTGTGTGATGGGCGATATTTTCCTCAATCATAAGTACTCTTTTGAGGAATTACTGAATTCACCTGATCCGTATACCCTGATTTTTGCAAACCCGAGTCCACTGCGTGGCGTGTTTGACAAAAACAACCAGTTCCAGACATGCGAGGAGGCCTCACGGGATCTGAAATCGGCTCTCGCGCTGGATACTCAGACAGGCGGTAAAACCTGGAACTACTATGTTCGTCAGTTGTTTGGCGGCAAACCTAATCCCGATCTGCTTTTCAGCCAGATGATTGGCGACAGCTACAATTACTTCTACAGCTCGGGACAGAGCGCCGGGCAGATTATCCGCCAGAACGTCACGATGAACGCCCTGCGCAGTGGGATCCAGAGTTATGCGGCCCGCAGCGGGGACACCGCCAGTCTGGTCAATATGGCTAACACATCATCCCTTGAAAAGCAGCGGCTGGCACAGGCCACAATGGGGCACCAGGCGCTTCGCACACTTCCGCTGATGCAGACCGTTATCATGGGGATAATGATTGGGATGTTCCCGATCATGGTGATGGCCGCCATGTTTAATATGATGACGCTGCAGGTGCTAAAGGGGTATGTGTTTGCGCTTATCTGGCTGCAGACGTGGCCATTACTGTTCGCCATCCTGAACAGCGCAATGGCCTACTATGCGAAGCAAAATGGCGTCCCAGTCGTTCTCTCTGAGTTGTCGCAGGTTCAGCTCAAAAACTCGGATATTGCGACCACCGCGGGCTATATTGCCGTGATGATACCGCCTTTGTCGTGGGGGATCGTGAAGAGCATGGGAGCAGCCTTCTCCAGTGCCTACAGCCATTTTTCTTCATCGGGTCTCAGTGCAACATCGCAGGCTGCCTCCGGCGTGGTGGACGGCAATTACTCGTTTGCCAACATGCAGATGGAGAACGTCAGCGGCTACAGCTGGGGTACCAACAGCACAACCAGTTTCGGACAGATGTCGCGGCAGCTGGCGAATGGAGGCATGAGCACGCAGACGCGGGATGGCTCGATGGTCTGGGACAGTGGTGGTGCAATGTCAAAACTGCCGGTGGATATCAACGTCGGTCGTCAGATAGCCAGTGCGCAGCAACAGATGGCCCGTGAGTCTGATGTCCAGGCCGAAAGTGCGCTGCATGGCTATAACAGCAGCGTGACAAGTGCCTGGAATAGTCTGCAGCAATTTGGCACCAATAAAGGGAACAGTGCATCAACAACGACCGGGGCCGATACTACCGAGTCTTCGCAGGATTCGATGGCCAGAAGCAAGATGATGAATGCTGTAGATTCGTATGCTAAAGCTAACCATATTAGCCGTGATGAAGCATTCGGCCAGCTTATGGACAAGTCAGTGAGAGGTGATGTTTCTGGCGAGGCTTATGTAGGAGCCAGAGGTGGTGTTGGATTCGAGCTCTTTGGTAATGGCGGTAAAGCTGAATTCGGTGGGAGGATGTCGGCGAGAGGGACAGCAAGTTCTGGATCTCAAGACAATACTACTGAGTCAGGACGCCAATCTAATGCTGACAATCATGATACCAGCAGTCAGGCAGTTAAAGACTTCAGAGAGTCTTCTGATTACTTCATCAACCAGAAATCAAGCCAGTCTGGAAACATCACTGATAACAATGCATCTTCTCGGGTTGATCAATTTTCCGCCTCTTTGGCCAGTGCGAAAAATAGCTATGACCAGTACACGACGAGCAAAACACGTAGCCATGAGTATAGTGAGATGGCCTCACGAACAGAAAGCATGAGCGGCCAGATGAACGAAAACCTGACTCAACAATTTGCTAATTTCGTACAGAAAAATGCCCCACAAAATGCTGAAGCTATTCTTACTGACACGTCTTCACCTGAAATCGCTGCCCAAAGGGAGCAACTGGCTCGTGAATTTGTGAAACAACAGGTTGAACCTAAAGTTGATGAGGCGTACCAGGAGGGCAGAAGAAACATTGGCGCAAATATGCCATCAGTTTCTGAAGGTAAAGGAAGCGGTACAGTATATGCGGACTACAACTCTCACGGTGATAGTATCGATGAGATGACCAAAAATGCAGGTATCAAAAATGATGTTCACCAATCGGTTGAACACATGGTTAGCGAAAACCAGCAAGCTCATAAGGATAGGCAAGATAGCATACATAAGCAGGAGGATGATGTTCAGAATGAACACACTCGTCTGGAAAACCACCATAATTTGGAAGGAAATAAATTTGAGAAAGAATACAATGACAAAAAGGCTGAACAGAGAGCACTTCCTGGAGCGGATACAAGAGACGAACTCCTAGCTAAGGCCCAGGAATTTGAGCGGAAGCATAAGCCCTAACTAAGGGGGGAGGAAAGTAAAATATGAAAATGATTGCTTTGCTACTTATTCAGGGTATATCGTGCCTATTAGCAGGATGGCGAGTATCAGAGACTATTTTTATAGTTGTAGCATCCGCGATGTGGTTGTTGGTGTTCAAATATGTTTTCATTAAAGTTGGTGCGAAAACAAAACGCCCAGTGCCTGATGTTAATAATCTTTATCTTGTTCTGACCGGAGTCTGTTGTATTGTTAATCCCATTGCCTGTTTGATAAGTATTGTTTTATACCCACTTTGGATTATGAATAAAGCACTAAAGTTTGCATCTGTGAAATTTAGTAATGATAATGAAAGTGCATTCGAAAATGGGATCGGCAGGAATTATGTCGGGAGAACACAATCATTGACAACCTTACCATACAAGGAAATGCTCTCCGAGCGGGAGTTTATGAGTTATCAGCTTGAGCATTGTTCTGACGGTTCAGTCAACCTCGACCAACCTAATAGTACATGTAGCAGTGCTATGGGGCCATATGGAAATGAGATATCTATAAATACCCATGATATTAATCCTGCGAGTGGGCTTCCTATGATTGAAAATGTAGACGTTGCAGGAAACGTGTATGGTATAGATCGGAATCATTAACAAATGATTAAGTCAATTTGACCACTAAAACTCAGCAGCGAGAGTGGCTGGTTTTAAAAAATGCCCCCCTCAAATTTGGCCTATCAATTATGGTGGTTAGTTGGTAGGCTAAAAATACATATACGAAATTATTAGTGCATTAATTTTAATAAATTTCCACTCAAATAAAAAGTTGGATATAGTAACTGCGCATTCTGGATGCAGAAATGGAATGTGTATGTCTCATAATGATTATGGCACAAGAAATTTGTATGCAATTAAATAAATTGATGACTGTTATGGTTGTCAGCTCTGCGCTGGCGTTGTCTGGATGTAGTGCAATGGGAACCGCTATTAAAAAGAGAAATCTGGAAGTAAAAACCCAGATGAGCGAAACAATCTGGCTGGAACCTTCAAATAATAAGACGGTTTATCTGCAAATCAAAAATACCTCTGATAAGGATATGAGTGGCCTGCAGGCAAAAATTGCCAGCGCCGTCACTTCAAAGGGATATCAGGTCGTCAGTAACCCGGATACGGCGGGCTACTGGATCCAGGCGAACGTGCTCAAGGCCGATAAAATGGACCTTCGTGAGTCTCAGGGCTGGTTAAGCCGGGGTTATGAAGGCGCAGTGACTGGCGCCGCGCTTGGGGCAGGGATTACCGCTTACAACTCCAGTTCTGCAGGGGCGACTCTGGGTGTAGGACTTGCAGCCGGTCTGGTTGGTATGGCTGCTGACGCGATGGTGGAAGATGTGAACTACACCATGATCACCGATGTTCAGATCGCGGAAAGAACCAAAACTCAGGTTCAGACTGATAACGTGGCCGTATTACGTCAGGGAACATCCGGCGCAAAAGTGCAGACAAGTACTGAAACGGGTAATCAGCACAAATACCAGACTCGCGTCGTCTCTAACGCTAATAAAGTTAACCTCAAGTTCCCTGAAGCCCAGCCTGTTCTTGAAGACCAGCTGGCAAAATCGATCGCTAATATTCTGTAAGCTTTCTATTCCACGGCCCGGTCCCCGGGCCATACTGGGATCCCCTTTCTGGTGTGTCATAATTAATTCGTCAAATAATCTATGAATTCCAGATCTGAACGGTGAACAGTTGCGCAATTTATTTGTGCATCTGTGAGGCGTTGCCGCCTTCGGCGGAATCTTTTCGTCTTTATTTGAATAGAGGTTATTTATGGCAATATCTGAACCTGTCAGGTCTCTTGAAACACATAAACTGATGCCTGGCGATATTTATCCACACCCTGCTATGGGGGAGGCTTATTCCCTGCAACCCCGTGAGGTCTGTTTTCGCTGATTAATTTGTCCTTCCGACCCTAATAATTTACTGACGGATTAGTGCCATGAGTTTCAATGCCAAAGATATGACGCAGGGCGGTCAGATCGCCAATATGCGCTTTCGCATGTTTGGTCAGATTGCCAATATTATTTTCTACGTGCTGTTTATTTTATTCTGGGTACTGTGCGGGCTGATGCTGATGTATAGGCTTAGCTGGCAAACCTTTGTGAACGGCTGCGTATACTGGTGGTGTACGACGCTGGGTCCGATGCGCGATATTATTCGTTCCCAGCCGGTATACACCATTCAGTATTACGGTCAGTCGCTGGAATATACCTCAGAACAAATCCTGGCCGATAAATATACTATCTGGTGCGGAGAGCAGCTGTGGACCAGTTTCGTCTTTGCTGCCGTGGTTTCTCTTGTTATCTGTATCGTGACGTTCTTCATCGCCAGCTGGGTGCTGGGCCGCCAGGGGAAACAGCAGAGTGAGGATGAGAATACCGGCGGGCGCCAGCTTTCCGATAAGCCCAAAGAAGTGGCCCGCCAGATGAAGCGTGATGGTATGGCCTCTGATATTAAAATTGGCGATCTGCCTATTCTTAAAAACTCCGAAATTCAGAACTTCTGCCTCCACGGTACCGTGGGTTCCGGTAAATCCGAAGTTATACGCCGGCTACTGAACTACGTGCGTGCCCGGGGCGATATGGCCATCATTTACGATCGCTCCTGTGAGTTCGTCAAAAGCTATTACGACCCGTCACTGGATAAAATCCTCAACCCGCTGGACTCGCGCTGTGCAGCCTGGGATTTGTGGAAAGAGTGCCTGACGCTGCCGGACTTCGACAACATCTCCAACACCCTTATCCCGATGGGTACCAAAGAAGATCCGTTCTGGCAGGGCTCCGGTCGCACTATCTTTGCCGAAGGCGCGTATCTGATGCGCGAAGACGACGATCGGAGCTACGAGAAGCTGGTCGATACCATGCTGTCCATTAAGATCGACAAGCTGCGCGCCTATCTGCAGAACACGCCGGCAGCGAACCTGGTTGAAGAGAAAATTGAGAAAACCGCCATCTCCATTCGAGCTGTGCTGACCAACTACGTCAAGGCTATTCGCTACCTGCAGGGCATTGAGAAGAACGGAGAGCCGTTCACTATCCGGGACTGGATGCGCGGCGTCCGTGAGGGCCGACCCAATGGCTGGCTGTTTATCTCCTCCAATGCTGACACCCATGCCTCCCTGAAGCCGGTTATCTCGATGTGGCTGTCGATTGCCATCCGCGGCCTCCTGGCGATGGGCGAGAACCGTAACCGGCGTGTGTGGATCTTCGCTGACGAACTTCCCACGCTGCACAAGCTGCCGGACCTGGTCGAAATCCTCCCGGAGGCGCGTAAATTTGGTGGTTGTTATGTGTTCGGTATTCAGTCTTATGCCCAGCTGGAAGACATCTATGGCGTTAAGCCTGCCGCCACGCTCTTTGACGTGATGAACACCCGGGCCTTCTTCCGCTCCCCGAGTAAAGAGATTGCGGAGTTTGCTGCCGGTGAAATTGGTGAGAAGGAAATCCTCAAGGCCAGCGAGCAGTACTCCTACGGTGCTGACCCGGTGCGTGATGGGGTATCGACCGGGAAAGAAAAAGAGCGGGAAACGCTGGTCAGTTACTCCGATATTCAGACGCTGCCGGACCTGTCCTGCTATGTCACGCTGCCCGGGCCGTATCCGGCCGTGAAGCTGGCCCTCAAATACAAGCCGCGTCCGAAAATTGCCGAGGGATTTATTCCGCGCACTCTCGATGCGCGGGTGGATGCACGGCTCAGTGCGCTGCTTGAAGCGCGGGAAGCTGAAGGCAGTCTTGCCAGGGCGCTTTTCACGCCGGATGCCCCGGCATCCGGGCCAGATGATGCCGGCAGTCACGCCGGTGAGCGACCAGAGCTGGCCAGTCAGCCAGCGCCAGCAGAAGTGACAGTATCTCCGGCACCAGTAAAAGCGCCGGCGACAACGACGATGCCGGCAGCGGAACCCTCCGCCAGGACAGCTGAGCCTCCCGTCCTGCGGGTCACGACCGTACCGTTGATTAAACCAAAAGCAGCCGCAGCGGCCGCTGCTGCCGCAACAGCATCCTCTGCCGGTACCCCTGCTGCAGCTGCAGGCGGGACAGAACAGGAACTGGCGCAGCAGTCCGCAGAACAGGGGCAGGACATGCTGCCGGCCGGTATGAACGAGGACGGTGTGATTGAAGACATGCAGGCGTATGACGCCTGGGCTGATGAGCAAACGCAGCGGGATATGCAGCGGCGTGAAGAGGTCAATATCAACCACAGCCACCGCCACGATGAGCAGGATGATGTCGAGATTGGGGGGAACTTCTGATGATGTCGATTGGCTCCGTTAAATCGGCCGATAAAGCCGCGGATTACTATACCAACAAAGATAATTACTACGTCATCGGGAGCATGGACGAACGCTGGCAGGGTAAGGGGGCTGAGGCGCTGGGGATCGACGGGAAAGCCGTGGATAAGGCGCTGTTTACGGAACTGCTGAAAGGGAAGCTGCCGGATGGCAGCGACCTGACCCGGATACAGGATGGCGCCAACAAGCACCGGCCCGGTTATGACCTGACCTTCTCGGCCCCCAAAAGCGTGTCGGTCATGGCGATGCTGGGCGGCGATAAGCGCCTTATCGATGCCCACAACCAGGCGGTAACCGAAGCGGTGCGGCAACTGGAGACGCTGGCCGCGACCCGGGTCATGACGGACGGTAAAAGCGAAACGGTGCTGACCGGAAATCTGATTGTGGCGAAATTCAACCACGACACGAACCGTAACCAGGAACCTCAGATACACACCCATGCCGTCGTCATTAACGCCACGCAGAACGGGGACAAATGGCAGTCTCTCGGCACAGATAAGATTGGAAAAACAGGCTTTATCGAGAACGTGTACGCGAACCAGATAGCGTTCGGGAAACTTTACCGGGAGGCGTTCAAACCCCTGGTTGAGAAGCTTGGCTATGAGACGGAAGTCGTGGGAAAACACGGGATGTGGGAGATGAAAGGGGTCCCTGTGGAACCCTTTTCCACCCGGACTCAGGAGGTCAGGGAGGCCGCCGGACCCGATGCCTCCCTGAAGTCCCGGGATGTGGCCGCGCTCGATACCCGAAAGTCGAAAGAAGCCATCGATCCGGCAGAGAAGATGGTGGAGTGGATGAACACGCTGAAGGAGACCGGGTTTGACATCCGGGGGTATCGTGAGGCCGCCGATTCGCGAGCCGCAGAGCTGGCCCGTGCACCTGCCGCGCCGGTGAACACTGACGGTCCGGATATCACGGATGTGGTGACGAAAGCGATTGCCGGTCTCAGCGACCGCAAGGTGCAGTTCACGTATGCCGACCTGCTGGCACGCACGGTCGGCCAGCTGGAGGCGAAGGACGGTGTGTTTGAGCTGGCGAGAAAGGGCATCGATGCCGCCATTGAACGGGAGCAGCTTATCCCTCTCGATCGCGAGAAAGGCCTGTTCACCTCAAACATCCACGTTCTCGATGAACTCGCCGTCAAAGCCCTGAGTCAGGAGGTGCAGCGCCAGAATCATGTCTCCGTCACGCCCGATGCGTCTGTGGTGCGCCAGGTCCCTTTCAGCGATGCCGTCAGCGTGCTGGCGCAGGATCGCCCGGTCATGGGTATCGTTTCCGGTCAGGGCGGTGCAGCCGGCCAGCGGGAGCGGGTGGCCGAGTTAACCCTGATGGCCCGGGAGCAGGGGCGTGACGTCCATATCCTGGCGGCCGATAACCGCTCACGTGATTTTCTCGCCGGGGATGTGCGTCTGGCCGGGGAAACGGTGACCGGTAAATCCGCTCTGCAGGACGGGACGGCGTTTATTCCGGGCGGAACACTCATCGTGGATCAGGCGGAGAAGCTGAGCCTGAAGGAAACGATTTCCCTGCTCGATGGCGCGATGCGCCATAACGTGCAGGTCCTGCTCTCCGACAGCGGGAAGCGCAGCGGGACCGGCAGCGCGCTGACCGTACTGAAGGACAGCGGCGTGAATACGTATCGCTGGCAGGGTGGCCATCAGACCACAGCCGACATCATCAGTGAACCGGATAAAGGCGCACGCTACAGCCGGCTGGCACAGGAGTTTGCCGTCAGCGTGCGTGAAGGGCTGGAAAGCGTGGCGCAAATCAGCGGGACGCGTGAACAGAGCGTACTCAACGGCCTTATCCGTGACTCCCTCAGAAATGAGGGAGTGCTGGGTGAGAAAGACACGACCATTACAGCCCTGACGCCGGTATGGCTGGACAGCAAAAGCCGGGGCGTGCGGGATTATTACCGGGAGGGGATGGTGATGGAAAGCTGGGATCCGGAGACCCGGACGCACGATCGCTTTGTCATTGACCGGGTGACCGCGAGCAGCAATATGCTGACCCTGAAAGACCGGGAAGGGGGCCGTCTGGATCTGAAGGTTTCCGCGGTCGACAGCCAGTGGACGCTGTTCCGGGCAGATACACTGCCGGTGGCCGAGGGGGAACGTCTGGCGGTGCTCGGGAAGATACCGGACACACGCCTGAAGGGCGGGGAAAGCATCACGGTGATGAAAGTGGAGGACGGGCAACTGACGGTACAGCGTCCGGGGCAGAAAACCACGCAGACCCTGGCCGTGGGCGCGGGCGTGTTTGACGGTATTAAAATCGGCCACGGCTGGGTGGAAAGTCCCGGCAGGTCGGTTAGCGAGACGGCAACGGTCTTTGCGTCGGTGACGCAGCGTGAGCTGGATAACGCCACCCTCAACCAGCTGGCGCAGAGCGGAAGTCATCTCCGTCTGTACTCAGCGCAGGATGCGGCTCGCACGACGGAGAAGCTGTCGCGGCATACCGCCTTCAGCGTGGTCTCAGAGCAGCTGAAGACCCGATCCGGCGAGACGGACCTGGATGCGGCCATTGCGCAGCAGAAGGCCGGACTGCGTACCCCGGCAGAACAGGCCATTCACCTAGCCATCCCGCTGCTTGAAAGTGAGAAACTGACCTTCTCCCGGCCCCAGCTGCTGGCGACGGCGCTGGAAACCGGGGGCGGGAAGGTTCCGATGGCGGACATCGACACGACCATTCAGGCACAAATCAGGTCGGGGCAGTTGCTGAATGTACCGGTGGCGCACGGCTACGGCAATGACCTGCTGATTTCCCGTCAGACCTGGGACGCAGAAAAAAGCATCCTGACCCACGTGCTGGAAGGTAAAGACGCGGTGGCCCCCCTGATGGACCGTGTGCCGGCCAGTCTGATGACGGACCTGACCGCCGGACAGCGGGCGGCGACCCGGATGATTCTGGAAAGCACGGATCGGTTCACGGTGGTTCAGGGGTATGCCGGGGTGGGGAAAACCACCCAGTTCCGGGCCGTCATGAGTGCCATCAGTCTGCTGCCGGAAGAGACCCGTCCGCGCGTCATCGGTCTGGCGCCGACGCATCGCGCGGTCGGGGAAATGCAGAGTGCCGGCGTGGATGCGCGCACGACGGCGTCGTTCCTCCACGACACGCAGTTGCTGCAGCGCAATGGCCAGACACCCGATTTCAGCAACACCCTGTTCCTGCTCGACGAGAGCTCAATGGTGGGGCTGGCCGATATGGCAAAAGCCCACTCCCTCATCGTCGCTGGCGGTGGACGGGCGGTGTCCAGTGGGGATAACGACCAGCTGCAGCCCATCGCGCCGGGCCAGCCGTTCAGGCTGATGCAGCAGCGCAGCGCCGCCGACATTGCCATCATGAAAGAGATTGTGCGCCAGGTGCCTGAGCTGCGACCGGCGGTCTACAGCCTGATTGAGCGGGATGTGCACCGCGCCCTGACCACCATTGAGCAGGTCACGCCGGAGCAGGTGCCGAGAAAAGAAGGCGCCTGGGCGCCGGGCAGTTCTGTGGTGGAATTCACGCCGGCGCAGGAAAAGGCGATACAAAAGGCGCTGAGCGAGGGGAAAACCCTGCCGGCAGGTCAGCCCGCGACGCTCTACGAGGCGCTGGTGAAGGACTATACCGGACGGACCCCGGAGGCACAGTCGCAGACGCTGGTGATCACCCACCTGAACAAGGACAGGCGGGCGCTGAACAGTCTGATCCATGGCGCACGGCGGGAGAACGGGGAAACCGGCAAAGAGGAAATCACCCTGCCGGTGCTGGTCACGAGTAACATCCGTGACGGTGAACTGCGCAAATTGTCGACCTGGACGGCTCACAAGGAGGCGGTGGCGCTGGTTGATAACGTATACCACCGTATCAGCAAGGTGGATAAGGATAATCAGATGATCACCCTGACAGACAGTGAAGGAAAGGAGCGATATATCTCACCCCGGGAGGCATCGGCAGAAGGCGTCACGCTCTATCGTCAGGAAAAGATCACCGTGTCTCAGGGGGACCGAATGCGCTTCAGCAAAAGTGACCTGGAGCGCGGCTATGTGGCCAACAGTATCTGGGAGGTGCAGTCTGTTGCGGGTGACAGTGTCACGCTGTCTGATGGCAAAACCACCCGCACGCTGACCCCGAAGGCGGATCAGGCGCAGCAGCATATCGACCTCGCCTACGCCATCACGGCTCACGGCGCCCAGGGGGCCAGCGAACCGTATGCCATCGCGCTGGAAGGGGTGGCCGGTGGTCGGGAACAGATGGCCAGCTTTGAGTCTGCCTATGTGGCTTTATCCCGCATGAAACAGCATGTGCAGGTTTACACCGACAGCCGTGAGGGCTGGATAAAGGCCATCAAGCATTCACCTGAGAAAGCGACGGCGCACGATATTCTTGAACCCCGTAACGACCGGGCGGTGAAAAGCGCCGATCTGCTGTTCGGGCGGGCAAGACTACTGGATGAAACCGCCGCTGGCCGGGCAGCCCTGCAGCAGTCCGGTCTGGCACAGGGAAATTCACCGGGAAAATTCATTTCTCCGGGGAAAAAGTACCCTCAGCCGCATGTGGCGCTGCCGGCATTCGATAAGAACGGGAAAGCCGCCGGTATCTGGCTCAGCCCGCTGACCGATCGGGACGGACGGCTGGAGGCCATCGGCGGAGAGGGACGAATTATGGGCAATGACGCCGCCCGGTTCGTGGCGCTGCAGAACAGCCGCAATGGTGAAAGCCTGCTGGCCGGGAATATGGGGGAGGGCGTCAGAATGGCCCGCGACAATCCCGATACCGGGGTGGTGGTGCGGCTGGCCGGTGATGACCGCCCCTGGAACCCCGGGGCCATGACCGGCGGGCGGGTATGGGCTGAACCGGCGCCGGTGGCTCCGGTACCGCAGGCCGGGGCTGACATTATCCTCCCGCCAGAGGTTCTGGCGCAGCGGGCGGCAGAAGAACAGCAGCGCCGCGAAATGGAAAAACAGGCGGAACAGACTGCCCGGGAAGTGGCCGGGGAGGCGCGTAAAGCCGGCGAGCCGGTGGACCGGGTGAAAGAGGTTATCGGGGACGTCATCCGTGGACTCGAGCGTGACCGGCCGGGCCCGGAGAAAACGACGCTACCGGATGATCCTCAGTTCCGGCGCCAGGAGGCGGCGATTCAGCAGGTGGCCTCAGAAAGTCTGCAGCGTGAGCGTCTGCAGGCTGTGGAGCGGGACATGGTTCGTGACCTGAACCGCGAGAAAACCCTCGGGGGCGACTGACGCGCCTGCGGCTTGTCTGCTCCGGCAGCCTCCCCGATTAAAATCGGGCAGTCTGCCGGAGCGCTAAAAGGAAAAAAACATGAGAGCACAACACACATTTCCAGGTGCGACAGACCGCTGGCTTCATCGCCTGCTAACCTGGACACCGGGACAAACGGATATGATTAAAACGGTCGCACTGGTACTGATGGTGACTGACCACACCGGCTTACTGCTGGCCGGAAACAATGAAGTGATGCGCCTGCTGGGACGGGGCTGTTTTCCACTGTTCGGTCTGGCATGGGGAATGAATCTGGCCCGGCACGCGGAAATACGCCAGTCGCAGCTGAACAGCCTGTGGGGCTGGGCGCTGGTTGCCCAGGTGTCGTTTATGCTCATCGGGTACCCGTGGTATACCGGGAATATTCTGTTTGCCTTTGCCGTCACCGGCCAGGTCCTGCGGTGGGTCAGCCAGCCGTCCTGGTCTTACACCCTCCCGGCGGCTGGACTGCTGGTCGCCTGGATACCCCTGTCGACCGCCAGCTACGGCATGGCCGGAGTGGGTATGCTCACCGCCAGCTGGCTGCTTTGCCGCGCACAGCATGCACCGGAACGGCTGGGATACGGGGTGCTGTGGGCCCTCATGGTGTTGCTGATGAATATGCATAACGTGAGTGAATCGGCGGCCGGGCTGGCGATTGCGCTGCTGACGCTGATCGTGTGTTCATCTGCCGGAGAACATGTGAAACGCTTCTGGCCGCGGCATTTCTTTGTGATGTTCTATGCAGTGCACCTGGCGGTACTGGGTATTGTCATCTCGATGTAAAAAAAAACCGGACACAGGTCCGGGGGGCGGGCACATTGCCCGTAAACGTGACAAGGGGATATCATCGTTGTGTCCACTGCATTGTGAGGTGAAACGATGATACCGTTAGCGTATCGTATACCTCAGACCTGTAGCTTTTATTGATATGGCCCCTTATGAGTGAAGAAAAACGCCCTGTACTGAGCCTGAAACGAAAACCGGCGGAGAACAGTACGGCACCCGCGGAGGCGACACCTGTCCCTGGTGTGGTGCGCCGTAAGAAGGTCGTGGTGGTTTCGTCCCCGCCGGCCTGGAAGGCAAAGAAAGAGAAACTTGAGAAGGTTAAACAAGCGGCCGAAGCCGCCGCGCGTAACGCGGCGCCGGCGCCGGTTAAAGCAGTAAAGACGCCACCTCCGGTGCGTTATCTTCGCCTGCTGCCGCCGGAACAGGCCATTATGACCCTGAAGGCGTTCTGGCCACAGCTGTTCGACGGAAACGCGCCACGTCTGCTGGCGACGGGCATGCGCGAACAGCTGTTTGCGGATATCGTGAACCGTGACCTGCCGCTGTCGCATAAACAGGTGATTAAGTGCCTGAAGAGTCTGACCCGGTCTGCGGGCTATCTGTCCCGGATGAAGGTGGGGGCCTCCCGCTATGATCTGCAGGGGAATGCCGTCGCGACCGTCACTGCAGAGGAAGCGCAGTACGCCAGCGAGCGCATGATGAAAGAACTCCTGCGAACTGAGCGTATGCGGAGCCAGTCAGCTGGCTGAATACAATCGAGGAGAGGAAATGGATTTTGAAGCGCGGAAACAAAAAGCGCTGGCGATAATGTCCAGCCGTAAGATGTGGAAAAGCAATTATGCACCGCTTCTGATACGACTGTTGTGGCGGCTGGGGATAAACATTCCCCCGCTGCCGTTTGCTCCGTTCTGGCAGGTTTTTGTCGTAATGACAGGCTATTTCTCCCTTGGATACGGGCTGTGGATGTACTGGACGGTGTGGCGGGCCCAGGGGATGCCTCTCCTGTTCGCCTGCGAAATCAGTCTTATCGCGGGCGTGTTATTTGGCCTGACGATGGCACTTTTTCATCTGTGGCGGCGAAAGGTGAATAAATTACCTGACTGGAAAGATCTGTAATGAAATAAATATATGCTGTCAGGTTGTGAATATTCCTGGCCTGACAGCCCCCTCGTTTTCTTAAAACATTTACCCTGTATGGTGTGGTTATTATACGTGACTACGTCCGTTCTGGTATTACTCCAGTCCGGAAGGGGCTGTTGTGTTTCTTATTGTCGTATATAGCCAGAACAAATATATTCAAACGAAAGAGAGGTAAAGGGGGAAAGGCATTGTGGCTGAGGCATGTGTGTTGCCCGGGTATGGGCAGACGCGAAGAATGACAAGCCATTCGGTGCCGTGAATGGCTGCTTCGGGACTGCCACGTCCCGGGGCGATGTGACGCTTATAAGTGCTCAATTTTCAATTTAAGTCATCCACTATCAGTATTTAACTGATTTCAATATTTTTATTACATCACGACGTGCGATTTATGAAATTCACAGACTTTCATTTCGTGCGTAAATCATCAAATAAAAAGGAATAATACTATGTTTAAATATTTTATTCTGCGCAAACAGCAGCAGTTGTTCTGTTATTTCTGCGGTATCGTGCTAGCGATGGTTCTTATGCTCCTGTTCCCTTCCGTTTTTCGGGGGAGTGGGTTTTATCTGCTTTTATCGTCTGTTGCGCTGTTCTGGGCAGGCCTTGCCCTATATACGCGTCACATCGACCGGATGAGAAAGCCAGAGGTCTCACCGCTGGTCAGTATTCGCGACGGTAATCAGGTGGTGGCCGAGGTGCCGCGACATGAAAAGGCCCGGCTGGAATGGGAAATCTTCCGGGACGATGAGGTGTTTCGCCAGCAAAGGTGGGAGCTTACAGGCCTGACCGGACGGGTTATCAGCCGGGGGCTGTTGTATACGCCGGCGGTGATGCTGGTCGGTATCGGTATTCTCGCCTGGGGTTCCCCACAGGATGCCATCCGCCTGATTAATGCTCTTCGTAATATGCCTGCTGCGGAACTGGTGCATCAGATTGGTTTTGTCCTGTGCCTCGTCCTGCAGATTGGCGTCATATCAGTTCTGATCGCTGATGTTGTAGCCGGGAGAGGACTGCCGAATGTATTTCGCCGCGCGTTGCTCGACAGGCTGCCGGCAGAGTTCTGCCTTATCAGAAGAGGGACAGAAAGATGAGGACGACGACAGGAAAACGCATCGGGAAAGAAAGGAACATCAGGGAATAAAATACATGGCAAAGATATTAATGATGGCGGGCAGTACCGTTGTTGTGCTGAGTTTGCTGGGGTTTCTGGTGCTGCTTCTGAAAGGACGCGCAGTAACGAAGACTTCCCCGGTTCTGATGTCACTCAAAGCCCTGGGTATTCGCCCCTCAGAGGCTGAGCAACGGTTGTGTCGCCAGCGGGTCTGGGTGGGTAATGAGACACTGATGACGCCACGGGAACAACATTTTTTCCGGGCATTACTCAGGCATACCAGCCGAAATCGCTGGCTGTTGTGTCCTCAGGTCCGGGTGGCAGATATTGCCACACTCTCTTCCCATATCCGGCCACGATCCCGGACCTGGTGGCAACTCTTCCGGATGGCATCACAGTGGCACTGCGATGTGGTCATCGTTGACATCCATACCTTCGCTATCGTCGGCGCAGTTGAACTGGATGATGCCTCACACCTGAAAAAACACCGTATCCGGCGCGATATTCTGCTGGAAGAGGTTCTGAGGCAGGCCGGTATTCCACTATTACGCGATCGGGATTCAGAGAGGCTGGTAAGAAGGGTCAGAGAGTTTCTGAAATACCGCGGAGCCGATGCTGCCGAAAAATCCATAACCGGTATGAATTCAACGACAGAGCATACTGAACGCAAGGAGAAAGAAAAATGATTATCGCCGCCGAAGTGAAACGTGATGAACAGGGGTACTGGACACATCCTGTGCTGGCACGCAGTGGTTGTGAAACTTCCGCAGAATTAAGCTACTGGCTCAGAACTCATAAACTTCAGTGCTTTGTGATGACAATGCGCGATGAAGCGCCTGAAGCTTTTGCTCCCGGATTTACGGATGAAGCCCCGGATGCCCGTGGCTGGATACCGGAACCACCGGATGATGATGATGGCTGGTTCCTGGGCTCTGTCCACGATACCGGCGACGGACCCGTCTGCTACTGGTTTCGGCATACCACAAAATCCTGACGCCTCCGCATGGCGTCGTTGTCCAACCCCGGGAACGGGGAAAAACCAGTTTCCCCCGCTCCCGGCGTTTCTTAAAACACCCGTTAAGGAAATACTGTGAAAAAAATTAACCGTACACTCCGCAAATGTTGTCTGTCGGGGCTGATCAGCCTGACTTTGTGTGCACCTGTTCCGGCCGTGTATGCCGCCAGCATCGAGGCGGGTTTTTCTCCAGAAGGTTCGGCGCTGCAGCTGGTACTGAATACGATCGTGACTGCGCAGCAAAGTATTCGCTTGATGGGCTACAGCTTCACTTCACCGGAAGTAACGCGAGCACTGATCCAGGCGAAACAGCGGGGTATCGATGTCAGAGTGTTACTTGACTGGAAAGCCAACAGCGCGAAAGGGAGTGCAGGTGTGGCGGCAATGAATCTGCTGGCCAATGCCGGTATTCCTGTACGAACCGTCAGCCAGTTTAAAATCATGCACGACAAGGTGATTATCACCGACGGCCGAAACGTGGAAACGGGGTCGTTCAACTATTCCCGCGCTGCGGCGAACAGCAACTCCGAAAATGCCCTGGTCATCCGGGATTACCCTGCGCTGGCTGATACCTATCTGAAGCACTGGCAGTCCCGGTGGGAGATGGGGAGGGACTGGTCGGTCTCCTATTAAGTTTTTCTTCTAAATCAACATTTCAATCTCCTGAAAGATACCGCTGCGCCAACAACGATATCTTTCATTTTGTAATTTAGTCTTCGCCGACCTACGGTTCCTGTAGTATCTTTGTTCAAGTATTCAGTCAGATGCTTGAGGAGGCAGAGATGTCACAGGTCGTAAACGTAATTACTTCCTCACAAAAACCTAAACGTCCATATCGGAAAGGAAACCCGGTATCAGCGAACGAACGCCAGAAGGCTTCTCTGGCGAGGCGTAGTAATACCCATAAATCCATACATGCGCTCATTCAGATTCCGTTAAAAGAGAAACTGGCTCAGTTTGCTGAGGAGGAAGGAATTACGCAGGCTCAAATGATTGAAAAACTGATTAAACTTGAAGCAGAGCGCCGTGGAAATGATGTGTAAAAATTCACATTCTTGATCCGGTTGGCTATGAGTGCTAGATTACTGATCGTTTAGACATTGCTGGTTGGCCACGCCTTAAAGTGGCAGGGAACTGGTTCTGCTGAGGTATAACCCCGGAATCAGAAAGCAAAAACCCCGATAATCCTCACTAAGTTTGGCGACTGGAGAAGATTACCGGGGCTCACTTAAAACTGCATAGAGATTGTTGCTCTATGCAGGGAGTATAGATTTATGCTCAGAAAAGTTCAAGACCTTCTGTGCTCACTCCTTCCGCGCAACATAAGCGCAGGAAGCGGTGACTGATCATAACCAACAAAGCTCACGCAAGTATGTTCAGGTAAACAATCCTGAACCTGTTTTCACGGTTCCCCAGGACTACACTCCCTGGCCTTTCTCGCTGAAACTTATGGTAAAAGCCAATGGTTTCACTGAAAGCTTCAGTTTCGATATCGCATCAGCGATGTCGCGTAGGGACGGAATACGAAAACGTAAACCCCCATTTTTGCGCCGCAGAGCGATGAATGCGTTGCTCATGGCAATGTGTTTTTATTACGATCCCCTGTCAAATAAAGTTCTGCGCTCACTCAGAGAGATTGCCCTGGAGTGCGGACTTGCAACTAAATCTCTTTCTGGCGAAGTGTCCATTACACGAGCAATCAGGGCACTGGAATCGCTGGAGAAAGATTTTGAATTTGTTGCCTGCTCATCGGATCGCTATTTAACTGCTGAGATTTTTTTCACCCCTAAGCTGTTCGAATTTCTTGGCGTATTTCCACTCTCTCTGAGCGAAGCCAGACTGAAGTGTCTGGCCGCCAAAAACAGCTGCAGGGAGAGTGCAGATGAGTAATGCGCACAATCCGCAACACTGGAGTCAGCTGGATACGGAAGAACAGATCCGTTTCTGGCAGGGGGTAGAGGACGGCCATGTGGCATCTTTTCTGGTTTCCCCGGAGAAGAAATCTACCCGTCGCCGGCGCGGCGAGCACTCCACAAAACCCAAATGTGAAAACCCGACCTGGTTTCGACCGGAGCATTACAAAAAACTGGGTGGCCAGCTGGGACACGCCTATAACCGTCTTGTTCAAAAAGATCGCACCACTGGTGAGGTGCGACTGCGTATGCACGTATCGCTTCATCCGCTGTACGTCAGGGAACGCCGTCGCGCTGGCCGCCGGTATGGCTTCCGGCCGGAAAAGCAACGTCTGCTGGATGCTATCTGGCCAGTGCTGATCAGCTTCTGTGATGCCGGCAAGCTGACGGTCGGTATGTGTATTTCTCGTCTGGCAAAAGAACTCAGCCAGAAAGACAGTCATGGAAAAGTTATTCCGGAAACAGAGGTAACAGTATCACGTCTGTCCCGGTTGATTGACGAACAGGTTCGTTTTGGTGTCCTGGCTGTATCTGAAGAAAATAGCTGGGACAGGGAATCCCGTACCTGGCTGCCTAAATACGTCTATATCACCGCGTTAGGGTTTCAGATGCTGGGAGTGGATCTGGAAAAACTTGATGCGGAACAACAAAAAAAGCTCCGGCAAAGCGAAGAGCGTCGTCGTCTTATCCAGGAGGGGATTCTGCGTGAAGATGAGGAGATCTCCCCCCGTGCAGCACGTGAGCGCTGGTACCGTCAAAAAACTCTCGATGCACTGAGGTTCCGTCGGCAGCGTGGAGCCGAACGTAAACGAGCTAACCGCCTGGCCAGATATTCTCGTGAGCGCCAGATTCACGAAATGTCGCTTCATATCCTGAAGACAATGCCGGCAGACGAGGCTTACTGGTGTACAACGGAGCGGCTGCAGCAGCTGGCCATTCAGAACCTGTATCAGCTGGAGCTGGCCCTGGCTCCGCCGTCCTGACGGATATCATTTAGCTATTTTTTCTATGCCCCTGCCCGGGGCTTTTGGCGTTTGTCCGGATTCATGAAATTGCCTGGTTTTTATCCATCTGACGTTCCGGCCGTCGGACCATCGCTGGTTTGAGCACGTATACCCTGTGACGTTCGCACCAGGTTTTCACTTATCCACAAAAAACCGCAAATGAATAAACAGGGAATTTAGCAAAAGGGAAACAGCAAACCTGCAAAACAGTCTTACCCCCCCTTTTTTAATCCCCTGCATTGCAAGCAGCAGGGAGATCTTTTGTCTTTGCCTGTTCTGTGAATAACTCAGTGAGGCCTTCGCTTACAGCGGCCGCAAGCGTCCGCGTCGCTCAGATAAAAGTAGCGCCCATCGCTTCGCGACGGGCCCCGACCGGATAACCACATTAGTTACAGCATTCAAAAGGAAATCCATCATAAAACCGGCGCCGGTTTGCCGGCCAGGTGCCCCTCCCCACCACTGAAAAGCGCCGCCGCCCCCGGCCGAAGGCCGGGAGTAGTGTCGCTTTTAATGATGGGTGTTGTAACTATTCTTCTTCATCGCTGTCGGTGGAGCTGCGGTCAGTTGTCTGGTACACGCTCGTAAGCGGCCCTGCGGCCCGCTAACGCGGAGATACGCCCCGACTGCGGCTATCGCCTTGTCGGGACCACTCCGACCGCGCACAAAAGCTCCTGAGTTATTTTTAGCGGGTATGGCTTAACAGGGTAAGGGATGGGATAGGCAGAACCTTTCAAAACGGTAACCGGCTTCGCCGGGCGACGGCGCCACTTACCGACGGAGCCTTGTTCAAATTCATCTGGCGCCTCCATGCCGCAAAGCGGCATTCAGAAGACAGGCTGCGCACTGCTCGCGTCGCCTCCGAACGGAAATACCGTGGTTTTCACCGATCTTGCCAGCTACCCCAAGCAAAACGGACTTGCCAAAGCATTGAGGGAAATTGGCCGTATAGAACGAAAGCTGTTTATGCTCGACTGGTTCCGCGATCCGGCACTTCGTCGGCGGGTACAGGCTGGATTGAATAAAGGGGAGGCCCGTAACGCACTGGCGTGTGCGGTATTCCTGCACCGACTGGGGGAAATCAGGGACCGCAAACCGGAAAATCAGAGCTATCGCGCCAGCGGACTGACGGCAGCTATCTCGCTGTGGAACACCGTCTATATGGAAAGAACGATCGATGCCCTGAAGCGTAAAGGAGTGAAGAGCAACGAGCAACTGCTGTCGCATTTGTCGCCGTTAGGCTGGGAGCACATCAATATGACAGGCGATTATATCTGGATAAGCAACCGGCTTCCGGTAAGTTTCGTCGGCTGAGGCCAGCTAAAGTCGAAAGGTCAAAAAATAGCCTTAGCGTACAATAATTTTCGATATCCAAACTGCCCCCAGAGAAACGGAGTGGGTTTCACCAATGAATTCGCAGCCTACGATGATCGTTTTATCCCGAGTCTGAGGAAACTGGCTGATGCGGCAAAAAGCGGGGGGGCGCTGGCAATCCTGCAACTGTTTCACGCCGGTAATAAAGCGGTTCCCGAACTCATCCCAGATGGAGAGCTCGTCAGCGCCAGTGCCCTGGCCGCTCCGGCTGGCCCTTTTAATCGCGGGGAACAAGCCAGCCGGGCGTTGGGTCATGACGAAATTTCTGGTGTGATCCATGACTTCGGCGAAGCCACTCGCCGCGCAATTGAGGCCGGTTTTGATGGTGTTGAATTGCACGGCGCGCATGGTTTTCTTATCCAGAACTTCTTCTCCCCCTGGTTTAACCAGCGTACTGACGAATGGGGTGGTTCATTAGCAAACCGGATGCGTTTTCCGCTGGAGGTCGTTCGGGAAGTCCGGCGGGTTATTGAAACTCATGCCAGGAAACCCTTTTTATTGCGTTACCGGGGCTTTGTTGAATAAATCGAACTTTTGCTGAGTTGAAGGATCAGATCACGTATCTTCCCGACAACGCAGACCGTTCCGTGGCAAAGCAAAAGTTCAAAATCACCAA